>DATFVD010000150.1:0-4360 GCA_035260505.1 Terriglobales bacterium | reverse complement strand
CAAATGTTATACTGTGCTCAGATGGGGTGGCCGGGTCCCTCCACGTCCCTGCCCGAGGATTTCGATACATGGCTGGTAGTTCTCGTCGTTCTCTCTTCCTGATTGTTTTCGTTTTAGCTACGTTCGGTCTGCTGGGAATGCTGTTCGCACAGAGAATCAGCCCCGCAACCGCGCCCAGCAGCGATTCCGATGTCCGCGACAGCCTGAAGCAGTTCACCGAAGTGTATGAAACCATCGAGCAGAATTATGCCGATCCGGTGAATGCCGACAAGGCGATTTATAACGGCGCCATCCCGAGTATGCTGCACCAGCTCGATCCCCACTCGAACTTTTTCGATCCGAAGTCCTATTCCGCTCTGCGCGAAGAACAGCGAGGCAAATATTACGGCGTGGGCATGACCGTCGGCCCGCGCAACAATAAAGTGATCGTCATCGCTCCTTTCGTGGGAACTCCGGCCTATCGTGCCGGCATCCGGCCGGGCGACATTATTGCCGCCATCGACGGCAAGCCCACCGACAACATGAGCACCTCCGACGTTGCCGATCTGCTCAAGGGACCGAAAGGCACCACCGTTCGCATCACGATGTTGCGCGAAGGTGCCGACAAGCCGCTCGAATTCGCCGTCATCCGCGACGAGATTCCGCGCTACAGCGTGGACTTGCATTTCATGATCAAGCCCGGCATCGGTTACATGCACGTTTCCGGATTCCAGGAAACGACCGAGCATGAAGTCGCCGAAGCGCTCGATCAGATGGGCGATCTGAAAGGCCTGGTCCTCGATCTCCGGCAAAATCCCGGGGGCCTGCTGAGTGAAGGCGTAGGCGTTGCTGACAAATTCCTCAAGAAGGGACAGTTGATCGTCTCGCACCACGGCCGCTCCTCACCCGAAAAACGGTACGTAGCCGCGCGCGGCAACGGAGGCAAGGAATATCCGCTGGTGGTGCTGGTAAATCGCGGCACCGCGTCAGCCGCTGAAATCGTCGCCGGTGCGATTCAGGATCACGATCGCGGCCTCATTGTCGGCGAAGTGACCTTCGGCAAGGGCCTGGTGCAAACCGTGTACCCGCTGGCCGAAAATACCGGCCTGGCCCTGACCACCGCAAAGTACTACACCCCCAGCGGACGTTTAATTCAGCGCGATTACTCAAACCTCTCTCTCTATGATTATTATTACAATCGCGAGGGAGAAGAGAATAACGCCAACCATGAAGTGAAGCTTACCGATGGTGGACGCACTGTTTATGGTGGTGGCGGCATCACTCCCGATGTGAAGCTGGCGCCTAACAAGCCCAACAAGTTCCAGGATTCGTTGCTGCAGCACTACGCGCTGTTTAATTTTGCCAAACACTACGCGGTCAGTCACAAGATCACACAGAATTTCGAAGTGGACGAGGCAGTGATGCTGGACTTCCGCAAATTCCTCGATGGGGAAAAGATCGCCTATACCGAAGCCGAGATGATCGAGAGCAATGATTGGCTGCGTTCCAACATCAAGAGTGAAATCTTCGTGGATACCTTCGGCCAGGAAGAAGGCTTAAAGGTACGGGCCGAAACCGACCCGGACGTAATCAAGGCTCTGGATCTGATGCCGCAGGCGCGTGCTCTGTCTGATAATGCCAAGAAAGTCGTGGCGGAGCGCAACTCGGCGCCGATCGCGCGTTAGGCAAGCTTTATCAGATAGGTTTCGCGTTCCCAATATCAGGACCCGGGCAACCGGGTCTTTTGCTTTTATCATCAAACCTTGGCCCTTAGGAAGATTCAGGCGCCTGTTCGCCTTCTCTGTTTTCTATGGTCAGGAACAATATGGCCCTCAGGTTTCGTTGTCTCGCACCGCTCGCCTTCCCACTTTTGCTGGCGGTCACGATGTGTAGTGGCGAAGAGCGGCCCCGCCAGGCCAGTGGCTCCGCATCTAATCCTCATCTTTACCGCGCTCGCCAGTCCGGTCAAAAGCGGCGAATCAATGGCATTAGCAATTTCGGAGAAGTAACACCGAGGCTCTTCCGCGGGGCGCAACCAAACAAGAGAGGATACCCAGCCCTGGCAAAGATGGGAATCGACATTGTCGTCGATACCCGTGGCAATCGGGCCAACAGCGAGGGGAAAGAGGTGCGCCGCCACGGAATGCAATATGTCGCAATTCCATGGCACTGTCCGTTTCCGAAGGACGAAACCTTCGCGCGATTCCTGAGACTACTCAAGGAAAATCCAAACAAGAAAGTATTTGTGCACTGCCGGTTGGGTGACGATCGGACCGGGATGATGATCGCCGCCTATCGCATGGCGGCAGAAGGCTGGACCGCGGACGAGGCCATGATCGAAATGCGTCAATTCGGCTTCAACCGCGCTCATCATTTCATCTGCCCCGGATTGGCGTCGTACGAGAACGATTTCCCGGAGCATCTGAGGCGCGATCCCGTGTTCAGAGGTCTGCGCTGATTCCCAGTTCCCAGTTCCCGGTTCTCAGTTCTCAGTTCTCAGTGAAAAAAACTAAGTCAACAGACTGAGAACTGAGAACCGGGAACTGGGTTCTGAGAACTTCCCCCTTGAGTGTGCCCCCGGAAAGCCCTAAAGTACAGGAAGCGAAAATGCTCGGAGGCGCCTGTCTGCCAGCGGCAATCATGCTTCAATTCCGGGCCGTGGATTTTCGTCCCTGGATTCCCGCGGTGCTGGTAGCAATTGGTACGGGAATTCTCGATTGGCGCTATCGGCGGATTCCAAACTGGCTTACTCTGTCGGGCTTCGCGGCGGGCGTCGTGGTCAACACGATTCTCTACCGCTGGCCGGGACTGAAAGCAGCGATGTTTGGGACCCTATTAGGTCTCGGGCTTCTGCTGCCCTTCGTACTGGTCCGCAGCCTCGGCGCCGGAGACTGGAAACTGGCCGGCGCCTTGGGAGCGTGTCTCGGCCCGCGGCAACTGCTCTCGGTGCTTTTTGGCACGATTCTGGTAGCGGGAGTAATGGCGCTGGCCGTGGTCATCTGGAAAGGGCGGCTAAAACGGACGCTCGTGAACATCGCGCATTTGCTGGCGGCGCTCTTCAGCCTGCGGATGCCTGGATCAGAGGTGTCGCTCGATGATCCGCAGTCCACAAAAATTCCGTTCGGAGTGGCTATGGCGCTGACGGTGCTGTTATACGGGATGGGCAGAATAACTGGTAAATTGTAATTTGTAATTGAAAAACTCAGAGGCCACACTTCAAATCACAAATCACCAATTACAAATCTTCTTGGGGATCTGCAGTTTGCTGAATATCAACCGAGTCGCGGGCAAATTCGCAACCACGGACGGCGCGGAGATCGCCGAAGCCGCGCTGGTGTTGCCATTGGTGTTCATGCTTCTATTAGGCATCATTTGGTTTGGACGGGTATTCAACATTTACTCGACAATTACACAGGCGGCGCAGCAGGGAGCGATCACCGCGGCACGCGCGTCGTGCGCCACATGCGTACCGTCGACCTTTCCCACCGACATCACCGTGGATAAAGCAATTTCCGCAGTGTTGCAGGCGTCCAGTCTCGATCCGGGCCAGATTCCCGTAAACTCCAATCCTCCTAACCCGTTCCCTTGCCCGAACCCTCCGGGAGCATGCACGACCAGCAACAACATCACGATCTGCCGCAATGCGCAATTGAATCCCTCGGCTGGAGCCGGCGAGCCTCTCCAATGTGGATCCATCGTGAGCTTCCAGTATCCATTTCAGTTCTACCTGCCCTTCACTTCCCTTAACATGCAAAGGATTATTTTGTCGGCGCAAGCGCAAAGCAGGATGGAAAACTAGATGCTTCCCTTCCAAATTCGGCATCACAACACGGCGAGTCTGCTGAGTGATGTGCAGGGCTCGGCGCTGCTGGAATTTGCCATCGTGCTGCCGCTGCTGATGGTGTTCGTCGTCGGCATCTTCGACTTCAGCGGAGCCTTCAACCAGAAGCAGAAGATCGAGCAGGCCGCGCAGGAAGGCGCAATCATTGCCGGCGCGCAGCCGATGACCGATATTGCGCAAGGCAAAGCGAACCCGGACTCGCTGCAACCCGTGGTGATCGCGATCTTCAACTCGCTGGCTGGTAGTGGAATCGTGTCAAAGGCAGCTTGCAACCCACCGGGTACAACAGCACACTCGGGCCCGAACTTGAAATGGAAGTATACGATTTCTTCCTGTCCCGATGACCTGATCATCGTTGTCGATCGCGGATCGGTATCTACCGCTGCTTTCCCCGCAGCTGTGTGCACCAAGGTCACAGTCACATACCCATATCATTGGCGATTCAATCGCGTGATTCAATTGTTGTTTCCGGGCCCAAGCGGCTATGCGGCGATGACGCAGGTGACTGAGAGCGCGACGGTCCACAACCAGATGTGAGGA
>DATFVD010000149.1:0-4815 GCA_035260505.1 Terriglobales bacterium | reverse complement strand
ATTGTCGATCGCCAGCGCCATGCCCATCCCGCCGCTGACGCAGAGCGTGGCCAGGCCGCGGCGCGCTTTGCGCTTCAGCATTTCGTGGAGCAGCGTCACCGCGATCCGCGTCCCGGTGCAGCCAATAGGGTGGCCGAGCGCGATGGCCCCTCCGTTGACGTTCAGTTTCTCGCGATCAAAATGCAACTCGCGATCGCATGCCAGCACCTGCGCGGCGAAGGCCTCATTGAGTTCGACCAGCTCGAAGTCTCTCAGGTGGAAGCCGTGTTTCTGTTCCATCTTGCGGATCGCCGGCACCGGCCCGATGCCCATGACGCGCGGGTCAACTCCCGCAGATGTGGCAGCAAGAATTCGCGCCAACGGTTTCAAGTCATTCTGCTGGACGAATTTCTCGCTCGCTAAGACCACCGCTGCCGCCCCATCGGTGATACCGGAAGAATTTCCAGCAGTAATCGTACCCCTGCCAGTCCTGGAAAAAACCGGAGCCAGCTTGGCCATCTTCTCCAACATTGCGTTGGGGGGCGCGTTGAGAAACAAATGTTCATCGCGCGAGAAAACGGTCGTGCCCTTCTTACCCTCGATTGTGACCGGAACAATTTCGGCGTCGAAGCGTCCACTGGATTGCGCCGCAGCCGCGCGTTGCTGCGACATGAGCGCGAACTGATCCTGCTCTTCACGCGAAATCTTGTACTGTTCCGCCAGAGTCTCAGCCGTCTCGCCCATCAGCATTTCGGCCATCGGGCAGAAGAACCCATCGCGATACATGCCATCGACGAGCTCCTGATGGCCGAGACGATATCCCCAGCGAGCGCCCTCGAGATAGTAAGGAAGCCGCGACATTGACTCGGTACCTCCGGCTAGCACGCAGTCCAGGTTGCCAGCAGCAACCTCCTGGAATCCGAGCGCAATGGACTTGATGCCCGACGCGCACGCCTTGTTCACCGTGTAAGCGGGAACTTCCTGAGGGACGCCGCTGCGGATGGAAATCTGCCGCGCGGGATTTGGACCGCCTCCCGCCTGCCGGGCGTTGCCAAAGATCGTCTCTTCCACCTGCTGCGGCTGCACTCCGGCGCGTTCGAGCGCTGTCTTCGCGGCAACTACGCCCATGTCCACCGCAGAAAGCGAAGCGAGTGAGCCGCCAAACTTGCCGATAGGCGTGCGGACGGCGGAGAGGATGTACACGTTGTTCAACAGGGATTCCCGGACGCTTCAGTTTAGCAGGGCACGGGTCTCTCACTCCTGAAGTCCCCTGTGTTCTCCCTGTGTTCCTCTGTGCCCCCGTGGTAAAGAAGTTCTGCACGCGCACGCGGTAAACTAAGCGGCGTGAACATTCTCTACGGAATCAATACGGTCACGGAAGCGCTCAAGGCCCGCGGACGCAATTTTGAGTGGATTGGCGTCGCCAAAGAGCGGAAAGATATTCGCCTGCGGCGGGTGATTGACGAGTGCCGCAAAATCGGCGTTCCGGTACGCGTCTTGTCGCGCGAGGAACTTGACGAAATTGCCGGCAACGCCGCGCATCAAGGGCTGGTGGCCTCGACGTCAGCAAAACAATATAGCGATCTCGATGACATTGTCGCATCGCGTCGCAGCGACCATTCGCTCATCGTCGTGCTCGATGGAATCGAAGATCCGCACAATCTGGGAGCGATCCTGCGCACCTCGGACGCAGCGGGAGCCGATGGCGTGGTGATTCCCGAACGCCGGTCCGCCGCGGTCACAGCTGCCGTGGCGAAAGTTTCGGCGGGTGCAAGCGAGCACCTTCCTATTGCCAAAGTCACAAACATTTCGCGCGCTCTCGAGGAATTGAAGGAGAAGGATCTGTGGGTCGTTGGATTAGACGGGCGCGGCCCGCAGACTTACGATGCGGTGGACTACAACATGCACTGCGCCGTCGTGCTCGGCGCCGAAGGCAAGGGACTGCACGACCTGGTGCGTAGACACTGCGATTTCCTGGTGTCGATTCCGATGCTGGGGAAAGTGCCGTCGTTGAATGTATCGGTGGCGGCAGGAATTGTGTTGTATGAAATTGTGCGGCAGAGACGGCTGGGCGCATCCAAGAAATCATGAAGTTCTTCTGTATGCTGTGTGTCCTCGCTTTCGCTTCAGCAGCGTGGGCCCTGGACCGCGAAGCCTTTACCATTGCGAAATATGATTTAGAGATTCGCCTGGAGCCCGAGCAGCAGAGGCTCGGCGCCCGCGGCAAGATCACTTTACGCAACGATTCGGCGCACCCGCAGAAGATCGTTGCCCTGCAGATTTCTTCATCTCTCAACTGGCGTTCGATTCGCGTCGACGGCAAGCCCGTTCAATTTGTGTCGCAACCCTACACGTCGGACATCGACCACACGGGCGCGCTTTCCGAAGCCATCGTTACCCTCCCCGTCGAAATCAAGCCGAAAGATTCCGTGGAGCTCGAAATCGGCTACGAGGGCGTAATTCCGCTGGATGCTACGCGACTGACCCGGATCGGGGTGCCGCAGGCGACCGCCAAACATACGAGCTGGGACCAGATCAGTCCATCGTTCACGGCGGTGCGGGGCGCGGGATATGTGGCGTGGTATCCGATTACGACCGAGTCGGCGGATTTTTCCGAAGGCAACAGCCTGTTTGAGGTTGCAGACCGATGGAAAGCGCGGGAAGCAGAGAGCGGCATGGAGATCAATCTGTGTACGACATCGACCACTCCGAACGAGCCCTCCATCGTAATGAACGAACCTCCCCGAAAGGGTGGGAGCGGTGGCGGTGACAACGGCCATATCTGTCGGGAGTTTCACTTCGAACAATTGGGCACTGCTACTCCAACGTTCGCGACTGCCGGATACGTGTCTGGTTCCAAGCCCCCTTTGACTTTGTTAAGTCTCCCAGGCCACGAGGCAGGAGCAGCGACATATTCGAACGCGCTCGATCCGGCAATGAAGTTTGTCAGCGGATGGTTTGGCCAGCCGAGTGCGCCGATTGCCATCGCCGATTTTGCTGATCCGCACTCTGCTCCCTTTGAGAGCGGCACCCTGTTAATGGCGTCAATGGCCGCGGAGGACTCGAAGCTCGCCGGGATCAATCTGGTGCACGAACTGGTGCATTCCGCTTTGCCATCGTCGAAGCCCTGGGTCTACGAGGGTCTGGCTCACTTTGCGGAGGCGATGTATCGCCAGGAGCAAGGCGGACGCCAGGCCGCACTCGATTTTCTTGGACTGCACCGCGCGGCATTCCTTGATTCAGAAAAAGAAATGACGTCCGCACTACAGAAGAATGTTGCGGAGACGAATGTCCAGAAGAAAGGCGTTGGTCAACCGCTGGCCGTTACGTTTGATGAAACTTACTATCGCAGCAAAGCTGCATATGTCTGGTGGATGCTGCGCGATATGGCCGGCGATGATGCGCTGAAACAGGCCATCGGCAAATATCGGACGGAGGACGACAATGACAAAGCCCCGAAGTATGTGGAGCAGTTGATCGAATCCGCCGCGAAGCGCGACCTGAATTGGTTCTTCGACGATTGGGTGTATCGGGATCGCGGCCTGCCGGATTTCCACGTGCAGTCGGTGCATCCGTGGAAGACGGAAAAAGGAGTGCAGTTTATTACCGTGACGCTGGAAAACCTGGGCAACGCCGGTGCCGAAGTCCCGTTCACGATATTTTTTGAAGGCGGTGAAATCACGAAGCGGATCGAAGTGCGGGCCCACACCACAGCTACCACGCGCGTTGAACTGCCCAGGGCAGCAAGCAGGATTGTGGTCAACGACGGTAGTGTTCCGGAAAGCGATCTGACGAATAATGTGTTCAAGGTTGCCGCCCCGTAATATTTCACACTCTGTATTTGGTAGGGACGACAAATTTCCAAACAGGATTGCCAATGACAGAAGGAGAGTTAAAAAAACACCTCGATGCAGCGGAAAAGAGCCCGAAGGAGATTGCGGCGGCCGTCTCCGGATTGTCAGAAAAGATTTTGCGCTACAAGCCTTCTCCCGAAAAATGGTGCGTGCTGGAAGTTCTCGCCCATCTGGCGGATGCCGAGATCATCTACGGATACCGTCTGCGCCAGATGCTTGCGGATACAAAACCCGTTATTGCGCCCATCGATCAGGACGCATGGGCGCGCAATCTGAATTATCTTGATTCGCCTCCCTCCGAACTGGTCGCGTTTTACGGCTTGGGCCGCCATCATAACTTGCGCTTGCTGCGAAGGTTGAAAGTTTCCGACCTTTCGAAATCGGCTTTCCATCCAGAACTGCAACGGGAGATGACGGTTGCCGATCTCGTCGAAAGGATCGGCACGCACGGTACCGGACACTTGCAGCAGATTGAAAAATTGAAAGCGGCCTCGAGCGGCAAGTGATCGTGAACGGGATCGTCGCGCTCGCGGTATTGCGGCGCGCTACTCGATCGAAAACACCGCGAAGACCGTGGCGTCGCTCTTGACCTTTTGCGGGAACAAAGTGAGCTTTGGCGGCGGAGGCGGCGGAGCCAAAATTGTTGCCTCGGTATTCACCGTCTCACCCCGCCACATTTTCGGCACGAGTGCGCGATTGCTTGCATAGACGAGTTCTCCCAGCTTCGTTCCTAACCCTTTCGCCATTTGATCAGCTATCGATCGGGCTTTGGCCAATGCGGCTCCGCTGGCTCTGGCTTGCAAAGCGACGGGATCGACCACATTCCACTCCACGTCATCTATTTCGTTCGCCCCAGCCTTGACAGCGAGATCGACTACCGTCTGCGCGTCGGTGGCGGACACGGTCACGTGCCACGACTGCTCCGCAACGAACTGACGTTCCTTCTTCATGTCTGGTGTCCACTTTTCATCGATCTCCGTCC
>DATFVD010000148.1:0-10851 GCA_035260505.1 Terriglobales bacterium | reverse complement strand
TTCAGGTTCAGGCCATCCACCAGAATGTGCGAACTGCGAGAGCCCGCATATCCTGCCGTCATCACGATGTTACCCGGCAACTGGTGCTCGATATTCAGGTTGAACTGCTGCACCCGGCCCTGCTTGAAGTTGAGGTTCTGGACTTGAAGAGCTCCTGGGTACAGCTGAGGATTCGGAGGTGCGGTAATGGCCGGAAGGAATAGACGCTGATTGCCACAGTTGAGAGGGGTGGCGGAGCCTGAATTGTTGAAGGGACAGGGACCAAAGAAATTGTCCAACTCGGCAAAGTACGGAGGGTTTTCCCACGTTCCTTGTGCGCCTTGGTTCCACGAAGAATCGTGGAAAATAGCGTAGCCGGCGCGCACGGAAGTCGTCTGCGAACCAAACGGTTTCCAAGCCAATCCGATGCGAGGCTCGAAAGCAGTCTTGTCCATCTGGACGCCAGTGCGTCCGTCAGAACGAACGCAGATCGTGCACCCGGCTATTGGCGCCGACCCAGCCACGAAAAACTTGCCTGATGCAAAGTCGAAGTTGGCCTGGCGATTCTTAGCTTCACTAATCGGGGTCATCAGAGCCCAGGCCACGCCAACGTTCAAGGTCAAGTTACTGGTCACCCGCCAATCGTCTTGTATGAACGGGCGGAACAGCTTCCAGCGGCGGCCAGTTGTCGCGCCAAAAAACGTCTGATCGTGGATTCCGCCGCCTAGCTGACCAAGGAGAAGATCTGATGTGGCATCGCCCGTAAGCCCGAAGTTAATGAAGAAGCCATCCTGGAATGCAGCAGTTTCGACATTCATCTGCTGGGCGCGGAACCCAAAACCGATCCGGATATCATGTTTGCCGCGAATCATGTCGAACGAATCGGCGATGGAGAAAACGTTGGTCCCACCCTGGAAGGGAGCAAACCCGCGATCACCCAGGGCCCAATAATTGTTCATCAGGGTGGAAGACAACCCGCAACTGATGCAGTCTTTCGTTGATTGGTTGATAAGGCCGGCAGGAGCATTCAGACACTTGCTGTTCAGGTTTGCTCCCAGGATGCCGATATTTGCGGATTCACAGGAGCGGTCACCGAAGGACAAAATGTGATTGAAAATCCGGTTAAAGCCCGCCGTGAACTGGTTGATATTTCGATCGTTGAAAATGTGGGTTTCGGAGACCGCCACGTTGCGCCCGTGGTTGCTGATGTTCTGATTACTGGCAAAAGCGTTGGCTTCGGCGAACCCCGGCCCGCCGCCGGGCACATAGGAATTGGCCTGGTCGTAACTGAAGCGAGCAAACACCGAATCCTTGCTGGAAAAATTGTGATCTAAGCGGACGTCAAATGAGGCTTCGTTCAGTGATCGGACAGGCACGTCGGAAAAGTTGGTCAGTGTCGAGGTGTTGACCACATTGGCCTTCGGATAGAGGTTAATCATTGCCAAACCCGACGGATCGACGGATGGATTGACGGTCGGATCGAACATATTCGAGGGAATCTTGTTGCAGTTCACACCCGCCGGTTGGACGCCGCCAGCACCCGCGGGTAAGGGGTTTCCGGAGCCATCGCACTGGAAGGGCGAGAACGTATACGGACTGTTAATATCGCCGAAACCGTCGGCATTCGTACTACCGATGAAGAGGCCCGGACGGGACAAGCCCAACGGATCCAGCGTGTAGTCGCCGGTCACCATAGCCGCCGTAGGAACCAGGCCGTTAGATGCGACTCCACGGCGCCTTCTGGTTGCTTGATAATCGGCAAAAAAGAACGTTTTGTCCTTCTGCAGAGCGCCGCCAAGAGAACCTCCGAACTGATTGAGGTTGAGCTTGTCCTTCGTCACAGCAAAAAAGTTCTTCGAGTCGAGCTTGGTATTCCGGAAGAACTCGAACAGCGTTCCGTGGAGCTTGTTCGATCCCGACTTCGTCGTTACCAGCACCGTCGGACCTGCGCGAGTACCGTACTCAGCGGAGTAGTTATAAGTCAGTACTTTGAATTCCTGGATGGCGTCGATCGAAGGCAAAATCGAGATGCCACCCGCGGTCAGCTCGTTGTTGTCAACGCCATCGAACAGCCAATCTGTTTCCTGAGCCCGCGAACCGCCTACTGAAAGGGAATAGGTTCCGCGGGTCGCTACTTCGCTGCTGGGGCCGGCATTGAAGAAGCTGTTGGGGTTGGTTTCCTGAGTTACACCTGGGATCAGGGTGGCCAATTGCACGAAGTCGCGTCCATTCAGCGGGAGCTCAGCTACCTGCTCTGAGGTGATCACCTGACCAAGAGTGGCGTTCGTAGTCTCGACGGCAACTTCGGTGGCGCTGACCTCCACCGTCGACGAAACCGACGCAGGGTTGACCGAGAAATCGACCTCGCGCTGTTCATCAACTTGCAGACGAATGTCTTTCTGCTCGGTGGTCTGGAAGCCCTGAGACTCCACTCGGATGGTGTAAATCGACACTGCCAGAAACGGTGCGAGGTAGTGGCCCGAGTCGTCGGTCTTCACTTCGCGCGTGATACCGGTGCTCTGCGAGGTGATTTTCACCGTCGCTCCGGAGATGACTGATCCGGTTTTGTCGGCAACAGTTCCGGATAGACTGCCGTTCGCCTGGCCGTAAAGCAGTGGACAGAGGGAAATCACGGAACACAGAACCGCTACGAGCAGCGCTTTTCTCTTCAGCATTAGCATTTTGTTTTCACCTTGGCGGCCATTCCTCTCTTCATTTAAAACGAGGAGAGGCGATTTGGGATCAGACTCCGTCGCGGCTCGAACGTGGAGCATCCCAATTTTCAGCGATGGGTCATATAAATAGATTAGAAATGCAAAGTCAAGTGGTTTCGTATTGCGGCAGCGAATGTACCGGAATGGGAACGCGAATTCAGTTTTTCATAAGCCACTATGCTTTCGCGGATTCTTGTATTTTGGCTGACCACCGATAAACAGCCGATCTTTGCTCGGCTTGGACGGGCGAGTCGCCCGTCCCAACACAAGCTCAGCCATTTGCCCTTGCCACCAGCAGGATTCCTACACAGTAGAAGACGAACATGAGGGCCAAATACATTTTCGCTTTGCCGGGCGCGCCTTCAAATTCCTTCCACGCTAAAACTCCCCACAGAGCGGCGACCATCGGGGCGGATTGTCCTATCGCATACGAAATTGCTACGCCGGTATAGCTGGCTGCGACCAGGTTGAAGACCATGCCGATGCCCCAGATGAATCCTCCGAGCAGCCCGAGGGCGTGAGCGGAAATGGGTCCTTTGAAATATCCGGCGAAGCTCACAGGCTCACCGACCAGCGGCTTCCTCATGAAATAGACGTTCCAGATCAGACACGAGAGCAGCGCCCCTAACGTGAGGAAGACCGCAATGCTGTACGGACCAAGGGTGTTGCCATTGGTCATCGCGCGCGCCACAAAGTACGGCCAGAGGCCCATCAGGACTCCGGAGACGATGCAGGTAGTGATGCTCTTCTTCGACACCGAGCGGCCGGCGATGGCCAGGCTGCCATAGGCTTTGCCGTCAAGCACAACGGCGATGAACGCGCAGACGACGCCGGCGGCGAGCAATGCGGCGTTTCCCTTGGGCTGGCGTATGTAGCTGAAAATCACTCCGACGACGAGCGCGATTCCGATTGAGACTGGGAAGGCTACGGCAAGTCCAGCCATGTCGATTGCGGCAACCAGGAGAAGGTTGGCGAGATTAAAGATGGCACCGCCGATCATCATGTAAACGATGTTGTTGGTATCGGCGGAACGCACATTGTTCAAGAAACTCGAAGCGTCATTGCCGGTGCTTCCCATGGTCAGTGCGAGGACGAGCGACACCACAAAAATACCTATGGCATAGTCCCAGTAAAACAACTCGAAGCGATAATTCTTGACGCCTTTGTAGGTGTTGGCCCAGGAGCCCCAGCAAATGGCGCTCGTGATCATCATGCAGAGTGCAATCGTCAGACTGTGGGGCGTGAACATCGCTTCTCCTTAGACAGCGGACAGCGGACGGCAGATAGCGCTCCGAGTGTACATGTCCGGAGTTCTACTTGCCACGAATTCTGGAAACAAACAACTGCAGGAACCGGTCGGCGTCGACGTCGATGCATACCTTCGCATTGGGTTCGACTTTGTCGACACCTTCGATGATGTAACGGTCGCCGTGCAACACATTGCGCTCGACTGTGCCGTGCCGGTTCGCGACCGTCTCGCCGCGCGTAAACTCACCCCGGGTTTCTACATCCACGTGCATCAGCGGCGCTTTTACGAGGGTTGCGTCGATGGCCACTCCGACTGCGAGCGGGTCATACATTGGCGTGCCGCCGGAACCGAATTGCGCCGACTGATCGATCAGGTAGTGCGCGACCTGGTAGATGAAATCGTTCACAGGCCCGTGAGTCTGGCCGAGTTGCGCGAGGTATTTCGGCGAAAGCAGCGTCTTATCGCCGACATCGAGGCCGACCATGGTCAGCCGCCAACCGGCCTGAAAAACTATTTGCGCGGCGTCGGGGTCGTTGTAAATATTCGCTTCGGCCGCAGCGTTCACGTTGCCGCCGGTGATCGAACCGCCCATGATGATGACTTCCTTCACCAGCGGAACGATGGACGGGTCTTTCTCCAAAGCGAGGGCGATATTGGTGAGGGGGCCAATCGGGACCAGCGTGATTTCGTGCGGAGCGGCGTGCACCATCTCGATGATCAAGTCCGGGCCGTAGCGGGAATCAACCTTACATTTGCTGGGCGGCAATTCGATATTGGCCAGCCCATTCTTGCCGTGCCAGAACTCCGCCGTGATTAGCTTCTGGAAGAGAGGATGTTGGGCTCCGGCGGCGACAGGGATGTCGCAACGGTTGGCCAGCGACATCATGCGGAGTGCGTTTTCCAGACCTTGCGTAGCAGTTACGTTGCCGGGCACGACGGTGACGGCGCGAATATCGAACTCAGGCGAGTTCAGCGCAAGCATCAGGGCCATGGCGTCGTCGGTGCCGGGATCGGTGTCGATGATAATTTTCTTGGCGGCGGCGGACGCGGGGATGGCCAGCGTCACTACGATGAATGCGGCTATGAAAAGCTTTTGCTGAACTCCGAAACGATGGCCCGGGTTAATCAGAACTGACCTCCAGATTACAGACTGCGAGATATGTGAACCCGCGCCGAGCGTAGCGGTGTCAGGTCCCAGTGTCAAGACGAATGCTTCGTTCGTGGAAACCAAACGCGTAAATATCCGTTCGCGGTAGTTGGTGCAAGAGTTACCGCCTGGCTCTGCCCAAGGGATGGCATTCAACACCTGCCTGGCTCGAACCGTATTCCTACAGATAAAAAAGCCCCCGTCAATGCGGGGGCGAAATCGAACGAAGTCCTTTCACTTGCTGCCAGACATGCCACCACTCTCGCCTTCGTGTGTATCGATCGTAATCAGAAAAGCGTTGCGGTCGGAGTAGGAAAATTTGTGTCCTTGTACGTTGGCGCTGTGATCGAGGGAACGGTACATTTCGAAGCCGTCATTGTTCTGGGCTCCAAAATATTTTACATTCCGCAATACCACGCCCTTGCCGTCTGCCCCCGCTTCACGCGTCAGCTTCATGGAGGCCATTTGACCACCACCCAGCGTGGCGTTGACGATGTCCCCGGCCCGGCTAACCTCGATCGGAGCTTCCTGTACTTTCAGTTCGCCCCATTCCAAGCCATACGTCTTGAGAATCATCGGGGCGAGAGCGTCCCGTTGTTCTTTGTTCGTGGATGGATCGAACGATACCACGACCCATTCGCCTTTCTTGCTTGTGCCCCACTCGTCCCCCAGATCTCCGGTCAACCAATATTTGGCCCCCGCCAGGTCCGTATTGCCCGAGTGCCCTTCACGCACTTTGACCGCCATATTGAACTCGCAGTGCGGGTGCTCGGCGTGTTTGTTGAAATAGCAGGGACAGAACAGATGGCAGCTGCAAGCCTCTACGTAATCAGCTTTCATCCGCCACGCAGGTTTTCCGGGAGTTGAGGCCAAGAGGATCAGCAAACACAACATGAGAAGGCCTATCTGCGTCCACTTTCTCATATCCCCCTCCTTCTTCTTTTTGTTCGAAACAAGCTTTCCGAAGGGCCTGACTTGCTTTGGTGAGCGAGAGGATTCTACAGCGATTTACCAGGTTTCGCCAGGGCGTATCCACTTGCGGCTGTCTTCTTCTTGCGGGCCTACATTTTCGTCGCATCTGCCGTACAATTGCACGGCGACGCACGGGCCGCGGAAGAGTTTTGGCCGTTGCGACCCAGCCCTTGACGGGGCATCTAATTTCAAGGGATTGGCATCGCTAAGGCGATGCCCTGATACAAATTCTAATTTTTCCAGCAGCCTGGTTCGCGGAGAGCACTTGATGCCGGTCGATCACAATGAGTTCCGGAGTCTCGCACCGCACGCTTCACTCAGCGACAGTGCGATTGCCACGCTCTCCGGACGGCCTCTGCTGCCGAATACCGGCATTCCTCTCAACCTCGATTGGGTCCGTGAAGTCCGGGTCAACACCAGCGCCGTCGAGCGCCGCGTTCAATCCCATGTCGCGCGACGAACTGTAAAGAAAGAATGGCAGGCGGCATGGCTTCTGCGGGCGATTACCTGCATGGATCTGACAACTCTTTCCGGTGATGACACCGACGAGCGCGTTCGCCGTTTGTGCGCGAAGGCACGGCACCCCGTCCAGCAGCAATTGGAACAGAAGCTCGGCATCGAGGAGTTGCAAATCAAGGTCGCTGCCGTTTGCGTCTACCACACGTTTGTGGAAACTGCGCTCCACGCCCTCGAGGGCAGTGGGGTGCATGTCGCTGCCGTGTCCGCGGGTTTTCCCGCCGGCCTTTCGCCGCTGACGGAGCGGGTGGCGGAAATTCGTCGATCGGTCGAAGCCGGCGCTCATGAGATCGATGTTGTCATCACTCGAGCGCACGTTTTCGGCGGCCGCTGGCAGGCGCTCTACGACGAAGTGGCGGCTTTCAAACAAGCTTGTGGAGCGGCGCACATGAAGGTGATCCTTGGAACTGGGGACCTGCTGACGCTGCGCAACGTGGGGCGCGCGAGTGTGGTGGCCATGATGGCGGGCGCTGACTTCATTAAGACTTCCACGGGTAAGGAGCCTACGAACGCGACTTTGCCGGTAGGCTTGGTGATGACTCGCGCCATCCGCGAATATGCGCAGCAAACTGGAATGGCGGTGGGTTTCAAACCGGCAGGCGGCATTCGCACGGCGAAGCAGTCGATTGAGTGGCTGGCATTGATCAAAGAGGAACTTGGGGCGTCGTGGATGCGCGCCGAAATGTTTCGCTTCGGCGCCAGCAGTTTGTTGGGTGACATCGAGCGGCAACTGGAGCATCATGCGACCGGGCGTTATTCTGCTGAGTATCGGCATCCGATTGCATGAGCTCTGAAGCGCAGTGGAGAGACGGGCGTCTCGCCCGTCCAGCACTCTAGCGGCCGGGCGAGGACGCCCGGCTCTCCACCAGCAAGACCAGCGCTAGCAATCACGCAGTCGTAGAAATAGGCTGACAAAGGAATCGAAACAAACGCCAATGAGCATTGCCGAAAAGTTCGTGAGCATGGAATACGGGCCCGCTCCAGAAGATTCGAAAGAAGCGGTAGCCTGGCTAGGTCGTCATGGCCACCGCCTCCAACATTTCATCGGTGGCGGATGGCAGGCACCCGCGGCGGGAGAGTACTTCGACACCGTCGATCCTTCGAACGGTGAGAAACTCGCATCGGTTGCGCAAGGATCGGCCGCTGACATTGACGCAGCGGTTAAGGCCGCGCGGGCGGCGTCTTCTGGATGGCAGGCACTCACTCCGCATTCCCGCGCGCGCTACCTGTATGCCATCGCGCGGCTGGTGCAGAAGCATTCGCGGCTGCTCGCGGTGCTCGAGACGATGGACAATGGGAAGCCCATCCGCGAAAGTCGCGACATTGATATTCCGCTGGTCGCGCGCCATTTCTATCACCATGCGGGTTGGGCGCAACTTCTCGATCAGGAATTCCCGGAGTACGTGCCTTGCGGAGTTGTCGGCCAGATCATCCCATGGAATTTCCCGCTGCTGATGCTGGCCTGGAAAATCGCTCCGGCGTTAGCGACAGGAAATACTGTCGTGTTGAAGCCGGCTGAATTCACTTCGTTGACAGCGCTCGTGTTCGCTGAAATTTGCCAGGAGGCAGGCTTGCCCGCCGGCGTGGTCAACATCGTCACCGGAGATGGCTCGACCGGCGAAGCACTGGTCAAACATCCGGATGTGGACAAGATCGCGTTCACCGGATCGACCGAGGTCGGACGCGCAATTCGCGCCGCCACGGCTACCACCCACAAGCGCCTTTCGCTCGAGCTCGGCGGCAAGTCTCCCTTCATCGTCTTTGAAGACGCCGACCTCGACAGCACGGTGGAAGGTCTGGTCGACGGTATCTGGTTCAATCAGGGCCAGGTATGTTGCGCGGGCTCGCGGCTGCTGATGCAGGAGAGCATTGCCGAAGCTCTCATCGCCAAAGTGCAGGATCGAATGAGCACCCTGCGCATCGGCGCGCCGCTCGACAAAGGCATCGACATCGGCGCGATTGTTGCCCGCGTGCAGCTCGACCGAATCCGCAAACTGGTGGACCAGGGAGTGGCGGACGGCGCGACCTGCTGGCAGCCGCAGGTGACGCTGCCTGCGCGCGGGTTCTACTATCCGCCAACGCTTCTGAGCAATGTGCATCCGACATCGATTGTCGCCCAGCAGGAAATCTTCGGACCGGTGCTGGCGGCGATGACCTTCCGAACGCCCGCGGAAGCAGTGGAGTTGGCGAACAATACGGTGTATGGGTTGGCGGCGTGTGTATGGAGCGAGAGCATCAACGTCGCCTTGCATGTTGCCGCGCAGCTTAAAGCAGGAGTGGTCTGGGTAAACTGCACCAACCTGTTCGACGCCTCCTGCGGATTTGGCGGCTATCGCGAGAGCGGCTACGGACGCGAGGGGGGTCGCGAAGGCTTGCTGGAATATATGGAGCCTGTATGGTTCAAGAGCGCGCCGACGCTTCCAGCGGAAAAAACTGTCGCGCCACCCGAAATGGAGCGACGGGCGTCCTCGCACGTCCATGATGATGAGGCCGGGCGGGGACGCCCGGCGCTCCATCAACAGGGGAGTACTCCCCGCATCGATACTCCCGGGATCGACGTTCCCGAGATCGATCGGACCGTCAAGCTCTATATCGGTGGCAAGCAGTCGCGTCCGGACTCAGGCTACAGCATGGAAGTGCGAGCAGCCGACGGGCGATTGCTCGGTGAAGCACCGCTAGGCAATCGCAAAGACATCCGGAACGCAGTCGAGGCCGCGCGAAAAGCTGCATCGTGGGCGAAAGCCACCGCGCACAATCGGGCCCAGGTTCTTTACTACTGCGCGGAGAATCTTTCCCAACGGCGCGATGAAATCGCGCATCGCCTGGCAGCTGTGGTCGGCGAAAAGCAAGCCGCTGCGGAAGTGGATCTCAGTATCGAGCGCCTTTTCTCGTACGCGGCTTGGGCCGATAAGTTTGATGGCGCAGTGCACAATCCCCCGTTTCGAAATATCGCAATCGCGATGAACGAAGCCATTGGTACGATTGGCGTCATCTGTCCACGGGAGGCGCCGCTGCTCGGTTTTCTTTCCGTTGTAATGCCCGCTCTTGCGGTGGGAAACACGGTAATCGCCGTTCCTTCGGAAGCCTATCCTCTTATCACGAGCGATCTCTACCAGCTTTTCGACACCAGTGATCTGCCGGGTGGTGCGCTGAATATTGTGACCGGGTACACGTCGCAGCTTCTGAAGACGCTCGCTGAGCACGACGATGTCGATGCCATCTGGTGCTTTGGCGATGAAGCCAGCGCCGCTGCGACCAAGGCGATGTCGGTGGGCAATCTGAAGCAGGTCTGGACAAACGAAGGTCGCGCCATCGACTGGTTCAACCCTAAGGTGGCTGAGGGTCGATGGTTTCTTGAGCATGCCACCCAGGTAAAGAACATCTGGGTTCCTTACGGCGAGTAGACCTCTGTGCACCCCTGTGTCCTCTGTGGTAAAGACTTTTTCACCACAGAGGCCGCAGGGATGCACAGGGGAAAACACAGGGGAAATCTCATTCGAGCGACGCGCACTCCCCGAGTAAAAATCTGCTGCATCGGCAGTGTCGACGAAGCGGCTCTGGCCATCGAGTGCGGGGCATCTGCGCTGGGTCTTGTCTCGCAAATGCCGAGCGGGCCGGGCGTCATCAGCGACGAGCGGATCGCAGAGATTGCTGCGACCGTCCCGCCTGCCATCGGAACATTCCTGCTGACCTCGCGCCAACGAGTTGCCGCTATCATCGAGCAGCAGCGCTTCTGCCGGACGAATACGATCCAGATCTGCGATCATCTCACTCACGGCACACATCGGGATTTGAAGGATGCTTTGCCTGGGATTTCCCTAGTTCAGGTCATCCATGTGACCGGTCCCGAGTCCGTCGAGGAAGCCGCGAGAGTCACGCCAAACGTGGATGCAATCCTGCTCGATTCCGGCAACCAGAAACTCTCTGTCAAGGAACTAGGAGGCACCGGCAGAACTCACGATTGGACCCTCAGTCGCGCGATCCGGGAACGCATCGACCTTCCGCTGTTTCTCGCCGGAGGGCTCACGCCGAAGAACGTAGTCCTGGCAATTGAAGAGGTGGGCCCGTTCGGGCTCGATCTGTGCTCCGGCGTGCGAACCGATGGCAAGCTGGACGCGACCAAGCTAAAGCAGTTCTTCTCAGCGGTAACGACGCGCCTCTAGAATAGGAAACTCAGTTCAGTGCCAAGAATCACGAGAACGCTAATCCCCCGAGTTAAAAGGTCGTTGCGGGAGCGCGGTCTCGTGACCAGTCTTTGCCGGAGCTTTCTTTTG
>DATFVD010000147.1:0-4441 GCA_035260505.1 Terriglobales bacterium | reverse complement strand
CCCTGAAAAGTGCGGCTCTCTCCAACCACAACCGAGCCGAATCCAAATTGCCGGATCAATCCACTGCAATACCAGCACGGGGCCAGCGTGGTCACCATGGTTAGACGGCGATAGCTGCGCTGGCGTCCCGCATTGCGGAAGGCATCGGTCTCCCCATGCATGGAAGGGTCATTGTTCTGCACTCGACGGTTATGACCCACGCCAACGAGCTTGCCCGAGGCATCAAAGATCGCAGCTCCGATCGGGATGCCTCCTTCGGCAAGCCCTTTGCGCGCTTCCGCCAAGGCCACCGCTAACATCGCGGAATGATCAGGCTCAGCCATGATCTCGGATTATATAGGCGTCGCCATGAACGACCTGAGGATCGCTAACCGATTGCGAGCTTGCTTTTGGGCTATCGTCCCAGCACAATAGGCGATCTGATCTTGCATGGTTCCGGGAACGACAGGAGGTGCCGGGATGGGCAAGCGCCGCGAGCCTCGCAAAGAGATCGGGGTCCCCGTGCGCATCTTCGGCACTGACAGCAGTGGTAAGGTATTCTCTGCGAAGGCGGTTACAGTTAACGTTAGCCGGCAGGGCGTTGAGTTGAGTGACGTGGAATGCCAACTCAATCTCGACGAGATCATCGGTTTGTCCTATGGCAAGAACCGAGTCCACTTTCGAATCAAATGGGTAGGCAAGCCGGGAACCCCAAAAGCCGGTCACGTAGGCTTGCTCAACACTGCGCCAGAAAAGCCGCTCTGGGATTTTCCGCTTCCCTCCGCTGTACCCGACAATCATCAGCCCCAGGTCGCTCAGCAGAGGAGGCACCCCCGCTTCAAGTGCCAGAATTCGGTGGAGATTCATACCCAAGAGGGGGCCACCTTTTGGGCGACCATTGCGGATCTGAGCCTCGGCGGATGCTACGTTGAAATGGCGATTCCGTTGCATCCGGGAAACAAAATAAAGGTGGGTGTCTGGATTGGAGAAACTAAGGCTTGGGCAGATTGCGAAGTCGTCTACAGTACGGCAGGCGGCGGAGTTGGTCTAAAGTTCATCAGGATTTCCGAATCGGATCTTGAGCGAATTCGAGAATTCCTTTCCCACCTGGCACCGTTCGCAAAGAAACCAACTTTCGAGCAAGGAGCTCCCGGGCAGTAGGTCAGCAGGAATGGCTCGGGACGGCAAGCGCTGGCTGTTTTACTACGGCGGAGCGGACAGGCACGTGGAGGTCGCAACAGCACCCGTGCGTTGAGTGCCCTAAGCAAGCCTGTTGCGCGACGCGTTCCCTTTTCAACTCGACTTGGTCAACCGGTTTCCCAGCAGAGTACCCGGAAACCAAAGGCGTATCGCTGGAGGAAATGCAACAGCGACTGGGGATCGCTTGAGTGATGCGATGAAGACCTGGCAATGAGCGACCGCCCCAGTTCAGATGCCCGGTTTTCGTAGGGCTCTGCTCCAAGAAAGAGAACGTCGCTCAATTGACCCTCAAGTTGCCAACGTAAGAGACAACAGGAGAGGATCGTGGTAACCTCCACCGGCATGACGACAAGCAACTCCACCACCGAGTATGCCTTGGGCTACACGAACGCCGAGCACGAACGCCTGATTCGGCAAGCTGAGCGTATTGCTCCCATCACCGAGCGTCTATTCCTTGAAGCAGGTATCGGTCACGGCCAGCGTGTTCTCGATCTTGGCTCCGGCGTGGGAGACGTAGCCTTGCTGGCGGCGCGGCTGGTGGGTCCTTCGGGCGAGGTGGTAGGTATTGAACGCGATGCCAGTTCGATTGCACGGGCGAGGGCGCGTGTCTCTGAGGCTGGACTGCGCAACGTGAGCTTCACGCAAGTCGATATCAACCAGATCGTTGACGCCAGACCCTTCGACGCAGCCGTTGGCCGTTTCATCTTGATGTTCATTCCCGATCCCGTTTCCGCCTTGCGCTCAAATTAAGCTGGTTCGTCCTGGCGGAGTCCTGGTCTTCCAAGAGCCCTCCTGGGTTTCTCTTCTTGCTCTGGGCGCGCGCCTGCCACTTTGGTCCAGCCTCCTTTCTTCGATTCACGAGACTTTCCAGCGCTCTGGAGTCAACACCGAGATGGGACCCGCTCTTTACCAGGTCTTTCAGGAAGTCGGCCTGCCCGCGCCGGCCATGCATTTGGAGACGGCGTTGGGGAGCGATGCAGATTTTACACGATTAATCCATGGCCTTCTCATCAGCGTGCGGCCATTGGCCCAGCAGCACAATGTCTCCCTCGAAACGCTAGGCGACCTTGATACTCTCGCGGATCGGATCCAAGCCGAAGTTGCGGCGTCGAACACTGTGGTCAGTTTCGTGCCGATGGTCGGGGCATGGTCACGCAAACCGATCGAGGCTTGATCCACTCGAGCTGCAGAAGAGAATGCTTGTTTGACGGAAGCTCAAGGTGACGAACGGAAAGCGCATGCGGCGGGACTGCCGAAAGCAACTCGGCGATTCAATAAGATATATGGTAGGCACGACTGGACTCGAACCAGCGACCTCTACCGTGTCAAGGTAGCGCTCTAACCAACTGAGCTACGCGCCTACATCGATTGCGGAGACTTGCAACTACAGACGCCGTGCGGCACTGGCTACTCGACGTTGACAATGAATTTTATCATGCAGCGGCGTGCTTCGTGGATCCCAGGGCCAGGCCGTATCGCGATCTTCGCGGGGAGCCCATCTGAATTTCACCCTTGCCAGGAGCTCAGGGCTGCGAATAGAGAGCCCGCTTCAGGAACTCTCCCGCACCCGCGCGTCCCAGAAACTTATCCGCCTCCACGACGACACGACCGCGCGACAGCACGACGTCGGGCATTCCCGTAACTTGAATTCCCTCGAACATTGAATAATCGACACGCATGTGGTGAGTCTTCACGCTGATGGTGTGCTTACGCTCCGGATCAAAAATCACCAGATCCGCGTCACTGCCCACCGCGATCGTACCTTTGCGCGGATAGAGGCCAAATAGTTTTGCGGGAGTTGTGGAAACCAGTTCCACAAAACGGTTCACGCTGAATCGCTTCCCGGCAACTCCGCCGGAATAGATAAGACTCATGCGGTGCTCGATTCCGGGACCGCCGTTCGGGATCTTCGTGAAATCATCGCGGCCCAATTCTTTCTGCTCTTTAAAACAGAAGGGGCAGTGATCGGTCGAAACCACTTGCAAGTGATCGGTCTTTAAACCGTTCCACAATTTTTCCTGATGCCACTTCTCACGCAGAGGCGGCGTGAAGACATACTTGGCTCCTTCGAAGCCGGGGGCGTCGAAGTTATCGAGTGAAAGATACAGATACTGCGGGCACGTCTCTGCGTAAACAGGAAGGCCGCGATCACGGGCCTCGCGCACTTTTTCAAGCGCCTCATTGCAACTCAAATGGACGATGTAAACTGGCGCTCCAGCCATTTCAGCGAGGGCAATCGCTCTCGAGACAGCTTCCGCTTCCGCCGTTGTGGGACGGGTCAAGGCATGATATTTCGGCGCTTTTTTCCCTTCCGCCAGCGCCTGCTGCACGATCACGTCAATCGCGCCGCCGTTTTCAGCATGCATGCAGACGAGTCCGCCGTTCTTTGATGTGGCGCGCAGAGCCTTGAAAATGCTCGCGTCGTCGAGCATGAACACGCCGGGATACGCCATGAACAACTTGAAACTGGTGACGCCTTCGCGCGTCAGAGCGTTCATCTCTTCGAGTTGCGCGTCCGCCAGATCCGTGATGATGCAATGAAACGCATAATCGCAAACCGCTTTGCCGGACGCTTTCTCCATCCAGGTATCGAAAGCCGTTCGCAGCGTTTGGCCCTTGTACTGGATGGCAAAATCAATCAGCGTTGTGGTCCCGCCAAAAGCCGCGGCGCGCGTACCGGTTTCGAAATCGTCCGCGCTCATGGTCCCGCCGAATGGCATGTCGAGGTGAGTATGTACGTCGATTCCGCCAGGGAATACATACTTGCCCGCCGCATCGATAATCTTTCCAGCGTTTTCCCGAGGCAGGCTTTGTCCGACGGCGGAAATCTTCCCATCGCTGATCGCGACGTCGCTGGTGTATGTGTCGGTTGCGGTCGCTACGCGACCGTTCACGATGATGGTGTCAAAGCCCATAGTTCTCTCTTCTCCTCCGGCGGCGAAGTACAGATTTTATGCTAAACTCCCGAAACTACGAGTGCTGATTTACAGTCTAGCTAGTGGAGCGCCGCGCGTCCTCGCCCGGCCACCACTGTGCTGGACGGGCGAGACGCCCGCCGCTCCATCGTCTAGAGCAGAGGAGACAACATGCAGTTCGGCATCACTATCAAGCCCGACATGCCGGTCGAGCGCATCGTCCGGCTCACGCGCCAGGCGGAAGCGTCGGGCTTTGAGTATGGCTGGATCTTCGATTCGCACGTCCTCTGGCTCGAACCTTATCCCATGCTCACGCTCATGGCGACCAACACAAAGAAAATGCGGCT
>DATFVD010000146.1:0-6470 GCA_035260505.1 Terriglobales bacterium | reverse complement strand
TCGAAGGTAATGGGGACAATTGGCTACATGTCTCCAGAACAGGTGCGCGGCCAAGCCCTGGACCAGCGGTCCGATATTTTTTCCTTCGGTGCAGTCATTTACGAGATGCTATCCGGGCACCGAGCATTCCAGGGTGAAACTCCGGCCGATACGATCAGCGCCATCCTGAACCAAGATCCACCGGAGTTGTCCATCAATAATAAGAACATTCCACCAGGTCTAAGCGGAGTTGTTCGACGCTCGCTGGAAAAGAATCCAAATGATCGATTCCATTCCGCCAGGGATCTGGCGTTTGCGCTCGCCGCCGTTTCCGAAGCACGAGGAGGCACTGGAAGAATCAGCGCTGCCCGAACAGCGGGCGTCGCGTGGAAGATCGCATTGCTGGCAGGCGTATTAGTTTTGGGGCTGAGTCTTCTCTGGATTTGGAACCCAGGCGCCATCCGTCATGGCCTGAGGCGTGGCCTTGCGACAGGTCAAATCAAATCTTTGGCCGTGTTACCCCTTGAAAATGTTTCGGGCAACGCCGAACAGGAGTACTTTGCCGACGGCATGACCGACGAACTGATCACGGAACTGGCACGCCTCGGTGAAGTGCGTGTAATCTCGCGCACTTCGGTGATGCCATTCAAGGCAACGCGCAAATCCTTGCAGGAAATTGCCAGCGCACTCCATGTCGACGCGGTAGTGGAAGGATCTGTCCTACGGGATGGAAACCGGGTGCGCATCACGGCGCAACTGGTCGATGCTTCGACGGACCGCCACCTCTGGGCTCAGAGTTACGAAGGCAATGTCGCCGATGTAATTCGTCTTCAGAATGATGTAGCCCGCTCTGTGGCCCATGAAATCAAGGCCCAGTTGCGACCAGACGAGAAAGCTCGGCTCAACGCCCCGCAGCGGGACGTGACGCCCGAAGCGTATGACGCCTACCTGAAGGGGCTCTACTTCTCTGCCAAACTAACCCCCGACACTCTGCAGAAGGCGTTCGCGTACTTCAATCTTGCGATTGAGAAGGATCCAACTTTTGCCCCCGCTTATGCGGGGCTGGCAGAGTCCTACGGCTGGGCGGCGGGTTTATCTATCCTTCCTTACCAAGACGCTTTGCCGAAAATGGAGGTTGCAGCGGGTAAGGCTTTGGAGATTGATCCGAATCTGGGGATGGCTCATCACGCTCTGGCATGGGTGAAATATGCCCGTTACTGGGACTTCCCCAGTGCGGATCGGGAATTCCAGCGCGCCATCGAGCTTAGCCCTAGTAATGCCACCGCTCATCTCTGGTACGGAATGTATTTGGCAGAGCAGGCGCACCCCGACGAGTCTTTTGTTGAGATGCGTCGGGCAAAAGAGCTGGATCCTTTTTCTTCGATCATGAACCTGACAATGACGCCTCTCCTAACCTCTCGCCAATACGACAGGCTGATTGAGGAGATAACCCCGATGTTAAAGACCGATCCGAGTGATGGACTCCTGAATTGGTTTCTGACCTCGGCTTATGAGCGAAAAGGGGACCTCGCCCGGGCAATTGACGCACAGGAGAGGCAGGCGATCGCGTTCGGGGCAGACCCCCGGATCGCTAAGGGGGAGTCCGCCGCTTTGCGGCGAGAATTTTCCAACCAGGGCGCGCGCGGTTATTGGCTGAGTCGCCAGAAGGCCCTCGCGTCAAGTTCCTCGACCGATCCCTATGACATGGCGGTCGTCCAAGCTCGGCTCGGCGAAACCGATGCAATGTTTGGCAGCTTGGAAAAGGCTTACCAGCAACACTCTGTCTCCTTGCTTTATTGGTTAAGAGGAGAGCCTGCCTTTGACCATTCCCGTTTGGATCCCCGATTTCAGGATCTCGTGCGACGAATTGATCGATCGCCTTAAGCGTTGCTTCGCTCGGGATGTCGTAGCCAATCCCAAGCGCGGGTTATGTCGGCGGGATCGATAAATAAGATGTATGCCGACAGAATGTCCCACTGGAACAACGGGATGTTTAGAGAGTATTCGAGACCGAGATGAAACAGCAATCCGAGCGTCAGTAGGATGTATCGGAGTTCCTTGACCCAAATTAAGACACCCAGGGAAAATTCCAGCAGGAGCGCCGCCCAACTCTCCAGCTTGAGCATCAGCGGGTGGAGAAACCACGAGGGGATGGGGAAGCGCTTGAACTCGTCGAGATGATACACGTAGTACATCGCGGTTCCTTGGAGCCATGGGGCTCCCTTCACTTTCACGCAGAAAGTCGCGAAATAGACGAGCGCTAATTCGAACTGGATCATGCGCTGCGCCCAAGGGCTACGCGGCTGGATGCTGGCGTCTTCCTTCCCACGCCAGATGCGAATGAGACGATCTAGAGAAAGAGCCGCCCCGGCGGGAGCGAAGATCAGGAAGAATCCGGCGACTCGCAGGAACGTGTCTCCACCATGGAGAATGTAAAGGTTTCTTTGCTGGATCGAGGCGAGGCAAAGAAAAACCAGCAGGCTGTTGAGGCGAGTCAGGAAGCCGATGGTCAGGAGTATGGCCGATCCCAGGAATATCCAGAAGAGCGCATTGATCCAGGCATCGGTTTGCGGAATGACTGCGAACAAGTTGAGCCGCGTACCGGGCTCGAGCGTATGCATTGTGGACAGGCTCATCCATGCGTGGGGGCCATACCAGGTCAACCAGTCCGGCCGCAGCAAGGCGAGAGTGGCGATAACCAGTAAGCCGTATATGATGCGAAACAATGCAATGGGTAGCGGTGATTGTGGCGCGAAGAAGAACGCATTCCATGCATCAAACACCGACCTCAGTCTCACTGCAAATCCTCAGGCTTCACGCCATAGCCGTAGAGAATATGTTGGCCCCAAGGCTCGGGAATGTAGGAGCCATCGCCGCGGGGAACAATGAACGACCACTTCTGGACCAGCATGACGGTTCTTGCCGGATGCTCGGGTGTGCTGCTCAGACGCGCGATGCGGCGAGCAACATCCGGCAACAAGGCGTCGTTTTGATCGAGCGGGAGGGTCTCGGCGAACTTGCGGTAGCGTTCCTTGAAGTAGCGTTCGGTCAGGCTGAGTTGCTCCATTCTGGGGAAGGTCCAGGTGGTTCTGGATCCGTCTTTGAAAACAATCGTAGCTTCTATATACGTGTTTGCTGATTTGGGTATCGGGGAGAACATATCCCAGGACTGGAACAGTCCCGACCACAGAAAATAGGGTCGCACGCCGTTCTTGCAAAGCGAGATCAGCGGGCTGTCGATGGGGAGACACCAGCAGGCAATCGCCAAGATGTGAAAGATCAGGAAGGCGTTGATGGCGATATATTTCGCATTTGTCAGCGCGTTTGTCGGACCATTTTCTGGTCCGCCGACTTGCTTTGGTCGAGTGCGCATGGGATCAGAACAGGGATTTTACCTAAATTGCCCCGTGAGAACGAGGTGGCGCCAGGAACTTGCATTCTTGTTGCGCGGTAAACGAGCAGCCCCGCGCTATCCTTGACACCCTCGCCAGCGCTCCCTAGAATTCCATCAGGGAGTGGTGGAATCTTAATCTAAGCCACTGCATCTAAAGAATTTAATGGGGCGCTTCGGCCCCGTCTCAGGTAGATATGCCAGCAGGACCAGCGGGCGGGCGGGAACGAGAAATTCTTACCGCCATCGTCGAGACATTCATCGCCAGCGGAGAGCCGGTAGGGTCGCGCACGCTTGCGCGCGCCAGCCGCGAAGGGCTGAGTGCGGCTACGATCCGGAACGTGATGGCGGATCTTTCCGATGCGGGATTTTTGGAGCAGCCGCACGCTTCGGCGGGGCGCGTTCCTACTCCGGAAGCTTATCGTTATTATGTCGAGCAACTTAGCGGCGAGGCGCATCTGTCGCACGAGAACCAGAGCATTATCCAGGACACTTTGACCGGCGTTACCGATGTGGAGGAGTTCATGGAGCGGACTTCGCATGTGCTCTCGCTGATTTCGCACAGCGTCGGGGTCACGGTGGCTACGAGCGGTCCGCGGAACGCACTGGATCACGTTTATTTTTCGCGACTGAGCGATCAGAAGGTGCTGGCGGTGGTGGTGGCGCGGTCGGGAGTGGTGCGGGATCGGGTGCTGCGGCTGGATATTCCGCAATCGGATCTGGACCTGGCGGCACGGTACATCAATGAAAATTTTCGCGGCTGGACCATGGATGACTTGCGCGCGGAGATTGCCCGGAGACTTGAGAAGGAACGCAGCGACTATGACCGGCTGATGAAGTCGATTGAGCAGCTTTATCAGCAGGGTGCGCTGGCTTCGAGTGACGACACGCAGGCGGTGTTCGTGGAAGGCGCGGCGAACCTGGTGGGGAGCCACGTGACCGGGCAGGAAGAACGCGAGCGTCTGCAGGATATGCTGCGCACGCTTGAGGAGAAGGAGAAAGTTGTAAAGCTGCTGGGCGCGTATCTGGACACGCGGCAGGAAGCGGTGCGGGTTGTGATTGGGCTCGACGAGGCTTTGCCTGCTTCGAATCTGCAGAATTTCGTGCTGATTGGGGCGCCTGCTCGGGTTGGCGGCGAAGTGATGGGGTCGCTGGCTGTGATCGGACCTACCCGGCTGGATTATCAACACACCATGTCGGCGGTGTCGTACATCGCGCGACTGTTTGACAAACTTTTGAACGAATCGGAGTGATTTAGCGGTATGGCTAAGGGAAACGGAAAGACTGAAGTGAATCTAGATGTGGAGCGGGAGCTTCCGGCGGCGGAAGAAGGAGAAGAAAAGGGGCCCATCCCGATTACCGGCAAGGTAGTGGACGAGAGAGCCGCTTCGGAAACGGAAAAGCTGAAGGCCGAGCGCGACGCGCTTCTTGACCGCCTGGCGCGTCTGCAGGCGGAATTCGATAATGCGCGTAAGCGGGCGGTGCGGGAGCAGCAGGACTTCCGCGAATTTGCCGCGGCGGACGTCATCAAGAACTTTCTGCCGATCCTCGACAGTTTTGAACGCGCGTTGAAGGCTGGGGGCGACTCCAACTCTAATGACTTTCGCAACGGCATTGAGCTCATCTACCGGCAGTTCCAGGATGCACTGCAGAAAATCGGAGTGCAGCCGATTGTTGCAGTGGGGCAGGTTTTCGATCCGCGGCTACACGAAGCGGTTGAGATGGTGGACACGAGCGAGGTGCCGGATCACCACGTCCTCGACGAACTACAGCGTGGTTACAAGTATAAGGAGCGTTTACTGCGTCCGGCGATGGTGCGGGTGGCTCGCAACGCGCGCGGATAGGGTCGGGATCCTCAGGGGCTAAAGCCCGTGTGTTTATTGGCTCTGGGTGGCACGGCTGAAGCCTTCTTCCCGAGAGTCCAGCGAACCGGAGTATGTCAGCAGTCCGAGACGGGGCAAGCCCCATCTCTACGAAAACTAATTGCAACTACTAGCAAGTGGGGGAGTTTCTGGGCGCGAACACAAAACGCGATTTTTACGAAGTTCTTGGTGTGACACGCGCAGCCACCGAGGTTGAAATCAAGAGCGCTTACCGCAAGCTTGCGATGACGTATCATCCTGACCGCAATCCTAATAATCCTGAGGCGGAAGACAAATTTAAGGAGATCACGGAAGCGTACGCAATCCTCGCCGATGGCGAGAAGCGATCTCTATATGACCGGTTCGGGCACGCTGGGGTGGGCGGCAACAGCGCGGGTCCGGCGGGATTCGATCCCGCGATCTTCCAGGATTTCGGCGACATCTTTGGCGACATTTTCGGTTTTGGCGATGTGTTCGGCCAAGGCGGACGTCGCCGCAGCCGTGCCCAGCGCGGAGCCGACCTGCGGGAAGATTTGAATCTCGAATTTGAGGAAGCGGTCTTCGGCACGGATAAGAAAGTGAATGTGCGCCGCCATGAAACCTGCGAGGCGTGCCGTGGAGCCGGCGCCGCGCCCGGTAAAGCTCCGGTCCCGTGCCGGTCGTGCAATGGCCGAGGCCAGGTCCGATATCAGCAAGGCTTCTTCAGCATCGCTCGAACCTGCCCAACTTGCCAGGGCGCGGGCAACGTAATCACCGATCCCTGCCCGAAGTGTAAAGGCGAAGGCCGATTGCTGCGCGAGCGCATGGTCGAAGCTCAGGTGCCCGCGGGAGTGGAGGACGGCACACGAATTCGTTTCACCGGTCTGGGTGAAGCGGGCGCTTTCGGCGGGCCTGCCGGCGATTTGTATGTGGTTCTGCACGTCAAAGAGCACGCCTTCTTTGAGCGGGAGGGCAACGACCTGCACTGCGTGGTTCCGGTCTCGTTCCCGCAAGCTGCCCTGGGCACGGAGATTATGGTTCCGACGCTCGAGGGAGAACACAAGCTGAAAATCCCCGAAGGCACACAGTCCGGAACCTCGTTTCGCATCCGGAACAAAGGTGTGCCGGTGCTCAATGGGCACGGCAAGGGCGATCTTTACGTCGAGGTGCGAATACAAACGCCCGGGAAACTGAATAAACGGCAGCGCGAATTGCTGGTCGAACTGGGAGAACTGTCTCCGGTGGAAAACAAACCGCAG
>DATFVD010000145.1:0-2145 GCA_035260505.1 Terriglobales bacterium | reverse complement strand
CGCGTTCCCAAAGCAGTCGAGCGTGTTGGTGTCGAGGATGTCGCCAGACTTCAGATGCGCTACCGGTTCGGCCGTCGCGAACAGGTACTTCACGTTGTCGATGGTGGTGGTGTAGCGGACGATATTGCCCGTCTGTCCCTGGGCCGTCTGCCCGTGAACCATGGCCGGTCCCGCCAGCGCTATGGCCAGCAGCGCCAAAACACAGGTTTTCGTCCTCATGAAGTTTGCCTCATTCCCTTGCTTCGAAAACATATCAGAACCCTTACTGCAACGAGAACAATCAGCCGCGGCATGCCGATGGTTCAGAGGCTGGACTAAGATATCTCCCATGAGCGTGCGCCGCATGGCCGAGCCGTCCGTCATCATGGACGCCGAAGAGCGCTTTGAAGGCTTCGAAAACCTGATGCCCTTCAAAGTGCACAACATTCTTCTGGTCTCGAGCCTCTACGATTCCTTCATCCTCCGCGAAGACGGCCGCCTTAACGAACTGCTGATCGACCAATCGCTCGATCTCAGCCTGCAACAGATCCCGGGAATTACGCACGTTTCTTCGTGCGCCGAAGCAGCGGCGCTGGCCCGCACTCAGCAGTTCAACCTGATCGTGACCAACCTTGCGGTCGGTGATACGAACGCCGCACAGTTGGCGAGCGAGATAAAGCAGGCCGGGCTGGACGTTCCCGTCATTGTGCTGGGATATGACTCTCGCGAAATCAAGAATTTTGTGGCGCGGAATCCAGTCACCGACATCGAGCGCGCCTTTCTATGGCAGGGCAATGCCCGCATCCTGATTGCGATCGTCAAGTACATCGAGGATAAACGCAACGTTCTGCACGATACCCGCGCCATGGGCGTGCCGGTGCTGCTGGTGGTGGAAGACAACATCCGCTATTACTCGTCGTTCCTGCCCGTGATCTATACGGAGTTGATCAAGCAATCGCGGCGCGTGATTCAGGAAGGCATCAACGTGGCGCACAAACTGGTGCGCATGCAGGCGCGGCCGAGAATTCTGCTGAGTTCTAACTTCGAAGACGCGGCCAGGCTGGTGCAGGAGTATCGCGATTATCTGTTCGGCCTGGTATCGGACGTGGAATTTCCCTGGGAGGGCAAGCTGAGTCCGGAGGCGGGCTTTGAACTGGCGCGGATGGTGAAGAGCCTGGTGCCGGATGTTCCCGTAGTGTTGCAAAGCAGCCGCACCGAGTTCCGGCCACGGGCGCACGCCGCAGGCTATTCGTTTCTGCGCAAACGGTCGCCCACGCTGCTGAAGGATTTGCGCCGGATATTGACCGAGCAATTCGGTTTTGGCGATTTTGTGTTCCGGCTGTTGGATTCGAGTGAAGTCGGGCGGGCGAAAGACTTGAATGAGCTGGAGAAGCAATTGCAAACGGTTCCGGCGGAAAGCATCGTCTTTCACGCGCAGAGCAACCACTTCTCCCATTGGCTGATGGCACGCACCGAGTTTGCGCTGGCGGCGAAGCTCCGCCCACGAAAAGTTTCGGATTTTGCGAGCCCGGAACATCTGCGGCGCGATCTGATCGAGTCGATTCACGAGTATCGCCGTGAACAGGGCGAGGTGCTGATCGGCGACTTCAAGGCCGACACCTTCAAACCTTCGGAATCAAGTTTTCTGCGGATCGGCTCCGGCTCCCTTGGCGGGAAGGCTCGAGGCCTCGCCTTTGTGCGCCATCTTTTACGAAAAAGCCGCATTGCTCGCCGCTATCCCGGCATTCGCATTTCGGTGCCTCCAGCCGTTGTCCTGGCGACGGACGTGTTCGATCAATTCGTAGTCGAAAACAACCTCCTGGATTTTGCCTTGCATTGCGAAGATGACGCTGAAATTCAGCGGATGTTCCTGGCCGCGCCGCTATCCACTGCGCTCAGCGATGACCTGAAATCTTTTTTGGCCGCGGTGAACCATCCGCTGGCAGTGCGCTCGTCGAGCCTGCTGGAGGATTCGCAATACCAGCCCTTTACCGGCGTGTATGAAACCTTCATGCTGGGCAATCAGCAAGCAAATCCAGAAGACCGGCTGACCGCGCTGAGCGAGGCGATCCGGCGCGTCTATGCCTCCACCTTCAGCCGCCATGCGAAGGCGTATGTGCGGGCAACCCCGTATCGTCTGGAAGAGGAAAAGATGGCGGTGATTCT
>DATFVD010000144.1:0-13133 GCA_035260505.1 Terriglobales bacterium | reverse complement strand
ATTTCGGGCAGCCCGGTTTCTGCACCACCGCGTCGATGTTGATGCCGCACTGGGAGAGAATTGTGGCGAGGCTGGCGATGATGCCGGGCCGGTCCTTCACCATGAAGCGCAGATAGTGCTTGGTGGTGAAATCGGCGGTGACGGTGGGTTCGTTTTCGCGCGATTGCTCGGCATAAGTCACCCCGGCCTGTTTGGCGCGAGCTATGGCCAGAATGTCGGACACGACCGCTACGGCGGTTGGATGTCCGCCTGCGCCGTGGCCTCCAAAGACGGTCTCCCCACCGTAGGTTCCGGTCGCCATCACCAGGTTCTGGCTGCCTTCCACGCGCGCCAAAGGAGATGAGAGTTCGACCAGCGCCGGCTGGACGGCGGCAAACAAGTTGTCACCTCTTAACTCGGCCCAGGAAATCTGGCGAATGGTGCAACCGAGCTGGTCTGCGTATTCGAAATCCACGGCGTCGATCGCTGAAATCGAGCGGGCCGAAATGTCTTTAGCGTTGACGTTGCAGTGCAGGCCGACGCGCGCGAGGATGGCAAGCTTCGCCCGGGCGTCCAGTCCGTCGATGTCTTCGGTCGGATCGGCCTCGGCGAAGCCAAGCTTCTGCGCCTCGCGCAGGGCGGTGGCGAAAGGAATGCCAGCGCTCTCGATCTGGCTGAGAATGTAGTTACAGGTGCCGTTGAGAATGCCGCGGATATTGAAGAGTTCATCGCCGGCTAACCCGTCACGTAATCCAGAAATCACGGGCACGCCGCCCGCCACTGACGCGCCAAACTCAATCTGCTGGTTCATCCGCCGCGCCAGTGCAATCAACTCAGGGCCGCGGTGCGCGATCAACTGCTTGTTGGCGGTGACCACGGATTTGCCTGACTCAAGCGCGCGCCGGATCCAGTCTTCGGTGGGCTGAAGGCCGCCCATCACCTCGACCACAATATCCACGTCGGAGGATAGAACGTCGTCGATGTCCTCAGTCCACTTCACTGAGGACGGAAGCCAGTCCACTTTTTTTCGCGCCACGTTGCGATTAAGGACGTGGGTCAGGCGCAGGTGGGTGTTCGCGCGCTCGCAAAGGATTCTCGCTACGGAACTGCCGACCGTACCGAATCCAACTAGCGCCACTTTGCAGTTTTGTGCGCCATCATTTTGTGCGCCCGCGTTCCGTGCGGCAACGGCGGCGCTGTTCTTGGTGGAATCGACTTCGGAGGTACTTGGCATTCCGTCTCCCGCGGGCGAGCCTATATTTCCCGTCGCGTTCTATTATCGCCGAAGCGGGCATCGCCGTTGGTGTAGTTGCTGCTTAAAGCAGAACTTTGACGTGGGTCGGAGAATTTGGCCGTCTCTCCGGGACTTAAATCATTTCTTCCCTATTCCCGGCGGTGCAGCGCTGGGGTAAGTTAGTTCGCGCCTTCGGGTCTGGGTTTGACCGTACTTCGATCCACCGATGGGCCGCCACGTTCCCTATTAGCGGTTGTTGGGAGAGGCGCAGATTCTCCTCGTGCGGCGGTGGGTCGGAGGGAGCGGCAGCCCACAGAGAGAGCGCGAATTTGCAGGGCCGGCGGATCAACCCTTTGTTTTCCCTTGGTCTTGATCCTTGGCGCTTTTGTCGGACAAGTCCTCCTGGTCCTTCATTGCCATCGCGGATTTGAAACCGCGAATACCGTCTCCGATTCCTTTGCCGAGTTCGGGAAGTTTCTTAGGTCCGAACACGAGCAGAGCAATCCCAAAAATCACGAGTAGATGCATGGGTTGAAAAAGTCCTTCGAGCAATGCGTATCCCCCTCTGGCTTTTACGAATGTCGTCGATCAATGTTGGTCGTGAACTGGGGCGCTGCGGCCGGAGTTTCCGTACGCAGCGCCTGCTCCCGGGAATAATCCGCTATTCGCGTACCGCCAGGTCGGCTTCGATCGCCAGAGTTCGCATGAAGTTGAAGAACTCTTTTGACTGGCCGATGAAGAGTCCGTCCGATGTGAAAGCATTCAGCGCCGCCATGGCAGCGCCTTTGGTGTGGGTCGGACGAATGATTGAGCACGGCGGGAGCTTTCGGCTGATGAACGCCGTGGGCTCGGGCATGATCAGGTTAGTTTGGAAATCTTCCCCGCCTAATGGAGAAGCGTTCAGGTTGGGGAAGGTTACGTGCACACCCGTCACCGGATCGACGACGTCGTGCAACACCTTTATGTTTCCCGCCTTATCAGACCAGGTCTGAAAATGCATGATCTCGGTTCCGCCGAGACTCAGCACGATTCGCAAGACTTCCAGACTGGTTGCGCGCTGCGCCAGTTGCGGATAGAGGCTGCTGCCGCCCTGCTCGATGGTGGCAAAGTGAAAGCCGGCTGTGTTGCCGATGGCCTGCAGGAAGTTCTTCCTTTCGAGGTCTGCGTCGGTCCTGGGAATTGCCGTGTGCTGTCCCACTGCCAGAGTTGGAATCGCCTGCGGGAACTTGTCTCCGAAATCGGGGTTTCCGGTGCGGCTGCGGTACCGCGTCCACCAGCTCGTGTCCACAGAGAGTTGCATCAAGTTGGTGAGACGGCCGATTTGCTGGGCACCGGTGGCCTGGCTGCTGGGCAAGGTGCGGAACTGATCGAGGCTGACCGGCTCCGCGCCTTTTGACGTCAGGTAAGCGTTGAGGAACAGCTCATGGGTCATCTCATCTTCGGTGTTGTCGTGAATGTACTGGGCCATGTCTCCATCAAGGAACGCGATGGCGGCGGCGTAGGCTGGACTTCCACTTCCTCCGGGGACTTCGTTGTCCTGGATTCCCCCGAGTTCGTTGTACTGCTGCCAGAGATCGGTTTCGATGAGTTCGGTCGCGGCCAGGAACCGCAGGATGGCCACATCACCCACTGTGATGATGTCGGCGCGTTGCGAGGCTCCGGCCGCTGTTGCCAGCAGCGGGCCAGCGGACAGGGCTGCTCCGGCCACACCCAGACCTTTGAGGAAAGAGCGGCGCTTAGCGCCGTTACTGGATGGAAACTCAGCGCCCTCTCCACCGGATTGAGTTGTTTCGGGCGACGCAGTCGCGACGAGGTTTTCTTTTGTCATGTTGCAGCTCCATTCTTTTCAGAAATGATTTCCGGTGATCCCTTCACTTGGCTGGATTCACCGTAAGATGAAGGTAGGCTGTTCCGACTTGTTGGGTGTCATGCTTCGGTCAAAAAAATGTCAAATTATCTGCACGCTTGAACCATTAGCGTTGGCCTTCGCTGCACCTCTCGTTTACAATCCACTCGCTGAAGTTCTCACCGGACTCCGGCATTTCTGCTGATCTCAATTCGATGGTTCGTTCGAAGGAGGATCCGATGCTCCTTTCACGCAAGCTTTTCCTCTGTGTTTGCATTGCCGTTCTGCTGGTACCTTTTCTCAGTTGCGGTTCCGCGCACGACACCGACGAATATTACGTTTTCGTAGCGGCCAACCTGCAGGTCCCTTATTGGCAGACTGCCGGCGCCGGCTTTTCCAAGGCGGCGGAGGCGTCGAAGATTCGCGTCAGTTTCGTGGGTCCGCAAAGTTACGACCCCAAGGCTGAGCGCGACGCTCTGGATCAGGCGGTGCTAAAGAAAGCCACGGGCATCCTCTTGGCGGTTACCGATGCTGCTCTGCTCAAAGACAGTATTGACAAGGCCGTGGCCGCGGGCGTCCCTGTCATCACGATTGACTCGGATGCACCCGCGAGCAAGAGGCTGTTTTTCATCGGCACCAACAACTACCAGGCCGGCTTCACTGGAGGACAGCGCCTGGCCCAGGAACTAAAGGGCAAAGGCAACGTAGTTATGTTCAGCATGCCCAGCCAGGCCAATCTTCAGGAGCGTCAACGCGGATATAAAGATGCACTCGACCGCTCGCCCAACATCAAGATCACCCGAGTGGTTGATATTCAGGGCGATCCTCGTATTACTTTCGACACCACCACGCAAATCATCGGCAAGGAAAGAGACAAAGTAGACGCCTTTGTCTGCCTCGAGGCGCAATCGGGTAAAGAGGTCGCCGGACTGCTCGACCGCTACAACGTGAAAGGCAAGATTGTCATGGCGACGGATACTGATCCGGAGACGCTCGACTGGATTCAGAAGGGCGGCATCGCCGCTACGATCGCGCAGAAGCCATACACCATGGCCTACGTCGGCATGCAGATGCTCGACACTCTTTACCATCACAAGCCGACTGTTCTGGACAACGACTGGTCAAAGGACACTTATGCGCCCGTTCCCAGCTTCGTGGATACCGGTTCTGGCTTAATCGACAAGACGAACCTGGATTCGTTTCTGCAAGCCGGGAAGAGTTTGACGTCGGCGCCGAGGTGAGAAGGCAATTCTTGCCAGGGCCGTTATGTACGCGACGCTGTTTATCGGCCTGTTACTCGTTTTCGTGGCAGTACGAATTCTGGAACGATCCGGGATGGTTCGGCCGGCTCTACTTGGCGGCGTTGGGTATGCCGGTATCGTGTTGGCAGTGGCTGTCGGGATGCTTACCGTGTGGTGCGTTGTGACGTTCGCCTTGATCGGTCGCGGGTGGGACGTCGGCTGGTGCGCGGGCCAAGGCCGAGAACTCGGCCCGCAAGGTTACAATAAGAAATTGTAATAGGGAGGCTGGTATGCGCTCTTGCCTGATTCATCCCTGTAAGCCTTTCCCCATGCTTCGCATTGCCTGCATTGCAAGCCTGACCCTGCTGTTATGTGGTTGGAGCACCTGCACTGCGATGGTTGATTTCAACAGCTGTCAAGGCTCGATGCCGCAACCCAAAATTGCTTCGCTCTCGCCGGGCGCCGTTGCGGGCGACGCGGCGTCGGCTCTGCTGACGGTGAACGGAAGCGACTTTGTTCCGCAATCGCAGATCATGTGGAACGGAAACGCATTGCAGACCACCTTCATGGATTCGAGCCACCTTCGGGCGACGATTACTCAGCAGACGTTTAATTCCTTTGGCGGCTCGGTGGGGAGCAGCGTGCAGATTTCTGTGAGGACTCTGGGATCGGGCGGTGTTTCGGGTTGTCCTCACGGCGGGAACTCCTCGACGTTGGAGCTGGTCGTCAACTAGCGGGGTTTCTTGCAATCCAACCAATACCAACACGATCTTCAGCGGTCGTGCCCGAATCAGGGGTCCCTTCTGCTAATCACGTGACGTCGAAAAGACACACAAGCCTTACAAGCAAAACCATGGAGCCGGATTGCTAGTGCGCTATGTTCTCGCCTCCTATTTCTTTTCGGTATGTTCGCGGTCGCCGGACTTGCTCCCTTACAGATCGTCTTCTTTATCCGGCTCAAACAATACGGCGAACAATCGGTACGCCGCAATTGGAATCGCGATCAGGCAGCCTACGACTCCGATCATAAACATCGAACTCAAGGTGTAGGCAAAAACTTTGAATGTGACATCCATATGCACGCCTCCTTTGGACGCCGGATTACTACGCTAACGTACTCGGTCGCGAGTGTAAAGCGGCTCGACGTCCTGCCAACGTGCTTAGCTGTGCTGTGGCGTTTGGTGGTTCTGTCGTCTGGTGTTGTTGTGATCTCTGGGGTTTCGATTCACTCTACCAGTTCCTTCTGCCTTCGGTTTCGCGGTCGGAACTCTGCTCCGCGTTTGTGTCGGCGGGTTCACTTTATGAATTCTTTACGGCACTTTTATGCATTCCTTACTAACTCCATGGTGGACTTGAGGCCTAGACACAGGCCCGAGTTTCCCCATGATAGTCTTTGCCGTTCGAATACTGGAAGGAATGTTCGTAGTAGGAATACTTGGTTCCGTGCTCGTTGTGGTTTTGACAGCGCTTGATGACATACGAGACCTGTTTGGCCGTGATGATCACAAACAGTGAAGCGAAGCCCCTCCGGTAGGAATTCTCAACGTGGTGAAGCTTTTGGTCCTGGGTCGCGCAGTTCATCGTTGTCACTATAAATTGACTTTCTGCATTGCCTGGCGACCGTTCCAGGGGTGGGTTGTCGAAACATTGCTATTACACAAACGACTCCCATCGGCGTGTCCAGAGTGTGCTGCGGATTCTTCCTGCTGCTCTGATTAACCCTCACCGCAATCGGACGCGTATAATAGAGAGTTTTCATTCTTCACTTCGCAGGAATCCCGGGCGACGGGGGTTGCCCAACTGAAGTTTTGTACGGCTCAGACCAGAAAGGCACTGGGATGGCTACTACCGATATCGTGCCCCAAGAAGCGCACGGCCAATTAGGGCGAAGGCGTGTCGTCAACGACATGAGCATTCAGGTTGCGACGGTGAATGGCTCGGGGTCGCAGAGTTCCAACACCGTTTTGTTGCGCAGCATTTTTCAGATGGGCGTGCCGATTTCGGGGAAGAACCTGTTTCCTTCGAACATTGCGGGACTGCCGACGTGGTTTACCATCCGCGCCAATAAAGATGGCTACATCGCGCGCAAGAAGGAAATCGACCTGCTCATCGCGATGAATGCGGAGACGGCGCAGGAGGACGTGAAGACGCTGGCGGCGGGCGCTGCCGTGCTCTACGACGAGCCGTTGGCGCTCGATAAAGTGCGCTCCGATCTGACTTTTTACGCGGTGCCATACGACAAGCTGGTGGCGGCGGTGTGTTCGGAAGCGAAGCTGCGCAAGCTGATCAAGAACATGATCTACGTCGGAGTCGCGGCGCAGTTGCTTGAAATTGATTTTGCCGAGGTCGAGAAGGCGATCCGCAAGCAGTTCGCGACCAAAGTGAAGGCGGCAACATTGAATCTGGCGGCGGCCAAGGCAGGGTACGATTATGGCGCCGCTAATTTGAAAAAGCGCGATCCGTTCTACATCGCGCGCATGGACAAGACGAAAGGCAAGATCATCGTCGACGGCAATTCCGCCGCTGCCATGGGATGCATGTTCGCCGGCTGCACGGTGGTGACATGGTATCCGATCACGCCATCGTCATCGCTGGTCGAGACGATGATTGAGTACATGAAGGAGCATCGCGTCGGGCCGGATGGCAAGGCGACTTTTGCCATCGTACAGGCCGAAGACGAACTGGCGGCGATTGGCATGGTGATCGGGGCTGCCTGGGCGGGTGCGCGTTCGATGACGGCGACCGCTGGGCCGGGTATCTCGCTGATGGCGGAGTTCACGGGGCTTGCGTATTACGTGGAAATTCCGGCGGTGATCTGGGACATTCAGCGTGTCGGGCCATCGACCGGCTTACCTACTCGCACTTCGCAAGGCGACGTGCTTTCGACGGCATTTCTGAGTCACGGTGACACCAAGCACATCTTGCTATTTCCGTCGTCTGTCAGCGAGTGCTTCACCATGGCGCAGGAGGCTTTTGATCTGGCCGAGCATTTCCAGACGCCGGTGTTCGTCATGTCGGACCTTGATCTCGGGATGAATAACTGGATGTCGGACCCGTTCCCTTATCCTGACAAACCGATTGATCGCGGAAAAATCCTGAGCAAGGCGGACATCGAGAAGGCGGGTGGGTTCGCCCGCTACAAAGACGTGGATGGTGATGGCATCGGCTATCGCACGCTGCCAGGCACGGAGCATCCCGCAGCGGCGTATTTTGCGCGCGGCAGCGGCCACAACGAAAAGGGACAATACAGCGAGCGTCCCGACGATTTCGAACGCAACATGGAACGGATCAACAAGAAGTTTGAGACCGCCCGATCGTTTGTTCCGCGGCCGGAAGTGGTGGCCAATGGCAAGTCGAAAATCGGCATTATTGCTTATGGCACGACGCACTGGGCAATCACCGAGGCGCGCGATCAGCTGTCACTAGAGCACGGTGTGGAAACGGACTATCTTCGCGTGCGTTCGTATCCATTTACGCGCGAGGTGCACGAATTCATTGAGCGGCACGACCGCGTGTATGTGGTGGAGCAAAACCGCGACGGGCAGATGGCCAGCCTGCTTAAGCTCGACATCAAGCCAGAATTGACGCCGCGTTTGCGGTCGATCTGCCATATCCACGGATTGCCGATTGATGCGCGGTCCGTGACCGACGAACTCATGATGAGGGAGGGCAAATAAGATGGGGACCACGACTAACACGCCGGCACCTGCTCCCGCGCCCGCTCCGAAGACCAACCGCATTGGGTTGCAGGTCATTGACTATCGAGGCGGGAAGACGACGCTCTGTGCGGGTTGCGGGCACAACGCGATTTCGGAGCGCATCATTGACGCGATGTATGAAATGGGGGTGCAGCCCGAGCGCGTCGCGAAGCTTAGCGGGATCGGATGTTCGTCGAAGAGCCCGGCCTATTTCATGAATCGCGCGCACAGCTTTAACTCCGTGCATGGACGCATGCCTTCGGTGGCAACGGGCGCGATGCTGGCGAACAAAAATCTGATTGCCCTGGGCGTGACCGGCGACGGCGACACGGTTTCAATCGGCGCCGGGCAATTTGTCCACCTGATGCGGCGCAACCTGCCAATCATCTACGTCATCGAGGACAACGGTTGTTACGGTCTGACGAAGGGTCAGTTTTCCGCGACCGCCGATCTGGGATCAACGCTGAAAAGCGGCGTGGTGAACGACCTTCCTCCGGTCGATACCTGCTCGTTGGCGATCCAGTTGGGAGCGACGTTCGTAGGCCGCTCGTTTTCGGGCGACAAGCGGCAGCTTCACACCATGCTCAAGGCTGCCATCGCTCACAAGGGCACGGTGATGCTGGACGTGGTTTCTCCTTGCGTCACTTTCAACGATCATGAGGGCTCGACCAAGTCTTACAAATACGTGCAGGAGCACGAAGAGCCGTTGCACGAGGTCAGCTTTGTGCCGTCGTTTGAGGAGATCAACGTCGACTACGATCCGGGGACAACGTTTGAGGTCACGATGCACGACGGGTCGAGCCTGCGGCTGCGAAAACTTGAGCAGGAGTACGATCCGACGGATAAGATTCAGGCGGTGCGACGGTTGATGGAATCACATGCGAAAGGCGACGTGCTGACCGGCGTGTTTTATATCAATGCTAAAGCTCCGAGCTTTATTGACATGCTGAACGTCACGGATGAGCCGCTGGCAACCTTGCCGGAATCAGTCGTGCGGCCGAGCAGGGAAGTGCTGGCAAAGTGCATGGAAGAGCTGCAATAGGAAAATTCCGCTGCCTGCGTGCCAAAAACTCACTTCCTTTCGCGAGCAGGCAGAACAATGAAACGCTTCCTCCCGCCAATACGGTAAGTTTCAAAATCGTCGTGATCCACAGTCAAGATTACGCTTAGCGATTCGCGGGCTGCGAGGTGAACCAGCGTGGCGTCGGCAAAGTCCATCGGCCGGTCTTTATACTGCGCCATCAATGATTGAAGACCGGACAAATCGGCGTTATCCATGGGGTGAACCGTCAACGCTCCCGAGCGGACGAAGTTCCAAGCGGCTTCAAGGCGAGTGTGGCGAACGAGGTGAAAGAGCTCGGTCAACACGGCCTCAGTGGTGAGCAGAGGCATCTGGAGGGCCATCAATGCCTCCAGGCAAGGGTTGTGCCAACGATCGTCTATCTCAACAATTGCGAGGATCGCGCCGGTATCAATCAGACCGGCGGGAGGCATTGGATTCCCTCGCGTGCTTGTGACGGATTATTTCTCGTACCAACTCGCTGGCCCTCTGTGAGCGGGTCGGGTCGCCGCCGCGTATCGTCCCGACAGTGGCCATCACGCGGCGCCTGAGGGCTGCCTGTTCGTCTTCTTCACCATTGCGAGAAGAGCGGCGTTCCTGTAGCCACTCGGCCGTAATTCTTTCCAGGAGTTCTGCGACAGAGGTCCCTTCGCGCCGCGCCTCGCTCTCAAGGTCAGCCTTTCTTGCGGTGGAAACTCGCCAGCTATAAACCTTGGTTTTCATGCACTACAGTGTAGTACAAATACCCTTTCCAGGCAAGCGTGAATTGTCGAGCAGTTTTTTAAAGAAGTGAGCCGGTCCCTTTCGGGACCGGCTCAAATTATTTGGGACCGCAATCTGCCGCTACTGAACGGTTACGCTGACATCGTCCACATACATGTAGGTGAGGTCTCCGAATCCGTCCTGGTGGTCGTTGAAGTAGATACGAATGGTCTGGCCTTTGTACGAGGTCAGATCATAGGTCACCTGGGTCCAGGCCTGAGCGTTGGAGCAAACCTTTATGATCTGCGCCAGCGTGGCGCCGGAAGTATTCTGCACCTGGGCCTCCTGCCAGTCGTAGGTGATGGTGTCGGTTGTGGCGGGCCAGTACCAGAAGGTGAGGGTCGCCTTCGTCGCGGTACTGGGAATGGTGATGGTCTGGTAGAGGAAGTCATCGCCATTCGGTTCGCTGCCAGAACTTGCGCCGTCCAGCACACTGTAGGTTCCCGCGTGCTTTTGCGCTGTGCTTATGGTTGGCGCCACCACGCCTCCGGTGGTCCAGTTGGCGAGCGTGCCGGTTTCAAATCCGCCATTCTGGATCAATTGACTCGAGGGAGCGGTCACCGTCAAGGCGATGGTAGTCGTCTGGACGAGCGAGCCGGAGGTTCCGGTCACGGTCACATTGGTTGTGCCCGTGGTGGCCGTGGCGGAAGCGGTGAAGGTAAGGGTTGAAGTCGCGCTGCCGTTTGCTGGAGGAGTAACCGGGTTGGTGGAGAAAGCCGCGGTTACGCCGCTCGGGAGTGCGGACAGGCTAAGCGTGGTGGCGGAACTGAAGCCGTTCACGCTTGTGACTGTGATGGTGCTCGAGGCGTTTGAGCCTCGGGCCACGCTGACCGCGCTCGGCGAAGCCGCGGCCGTGAAGCCCGGAGTGCCTGCGCCTACGGCGAAGACCAGATCGTCGTGATCGTCATACGCTCCCGTGCTGCAGGAAGACGCGCTTCCGTTGTATCGGAATTGCGCGCGGACCGCTTGGGAGCCGCCGCTGGGCAGAGTGTAGTTGGCCGTGAGTGTCTGGGCTCCGGCCGCGGTTGGGGTGATCGTGCCGATGAGCACCCAGCTCGGGCTGCTGGCATTAGCGGCATAGTAGAGGTCGAGGTGGTCTGATGTGAAGCCGCTGTAGGCCCACACCGTCGCGCTGACCTTTACTGTCTTGCCCGGCGCCAGGTTGCTGCCGTCGGTCGTCTGAATTGCCAGGCGATCGTTGGATTCGTCGGAATGGAAAGTTCCCGACGTGCCATCGGCGCAGGAGCTGCTGATGGTGTTGGGTTGATTTGGCTCGGAACCTCCGCTGAGCGTGTCGCGGCCCAGCAATAAGGACGGGCCCGAGTCGCAACCCGAACCGACGCTTCCACAGGATGGAGCCTTGAAGGTTGAGCTATAGGTCGCCGTCTGCAGTCCACCGCCTCCCGACGAGGTTACAGTTAAGGCAATGGTGGTCGAGTGCGTGGTCGATCCGGAGGCCCCGGTGATGGTGACCGTGGCTGGGCCGGTTGTCGCTGTCGCCGAGGCGGTGAGCGTCAGCGTGGACGTCGCACTTCCATTCGCTGGCGGTGTTACCGGGTTAGTGGAGAACGCGGCCGTCACGCCGCTGGGCAATCCCGAGGCGCTGAGTGTGGTAGCCGCGTTGAAACCGTTCAGGCTGGTGACGGTGATGGTGCTGGTTCCGCTGGAACCTTGGGCGATGGTGAGCGAAGTGGGCGAGGCTGCAACGCTGAAGTCAGGCGTTGCCGTGCCGCCGCAGGTCGGGAACTTGAAGTTCGCGATGCGCGTATTCCAGTTGAAGGTGCCGTTGGTCTTTATGTACTCGGTCGTGTACCAGAACGTGCAGTCGTCGACGGGATCGACCTGCATGGCGCTGTAGTCGCCCCATCTGCTGAGGCCGGTGGTCTGTGATCCCGTACCGGTGACCACGTTGACCTCGGCTTCCATGGTTCCGGAAGGATCTGTCGGCACACGTCCGGTATATCGAATCGTGGGACTGAGCGAACTGCCCGCCACGCTGTAGCCGGCGGCCATGTCGCCGGCCTGATCCATGGCGATGCTGCCCATCCAGCGGTAATTCGAATCGGGAGCGAACGTACTTTGTTGCGCTACCGTGGGAGTGCCGCTGGGGTTCTGGATCTCATACCAGCGGACCCCGCCTGAGGAACCTGCCGTAACGGAGTGGTTCACAACCAGCGACTCGTGGGTGCCGAAGTTGCGGTAGGCAAGCCGGTACATGAGACGGTCGGCGAGTGAATCCAGTTGCTGGGTCGTTCCCGATTGCGGGACGCAAGTGCCGCCGCCGCACAGCGGACTGAACGCCGCCACCGGAATTACGGTCGGGCCGGTGAAGGTTGAGTTCGATGGTGTGGTGAAGTCCACGTGGAATTTGAAGAGGTTCAGGTTGTTGGTTCCGAAGTACAACATGTAGTTCGGGGACCCTGCCGGGGGAGCCGTGGTGCCGTCGATATCCGAGGGCAGCAGGCCGCCGACCGACGAACCTTGTTGGAAGCAGACCTGTGTTGCGGCTGAGCCGGCCAGCATCGCTGTCCGGTTGTAGGCGCAAGCATCGGCGCCGACAAAGGTGTTGCCGTTAAACATATTGAAGGTTTCGTAATAACCATCGGACCAGACGCCCATCTTGGGATAGTCGTCGAAATTGCCGTATTGGAAGCTGTACCGATTGAAAGTGCCGGTTGCGTCTGAGGTCGTCGAAACAGCGATGCATTGCAGGTAGGGAGTGGTCGTCACTGAGAACTGGCTGAAGACCCAGCGCTGCGCCGCTTTGTCGTAAAGGACGACGGGATCGCCGTCGTTATTGGTCTGGCAGCCACCGCCGAATCCGGACCAGAGCGTGTTTCCCGCAGTCGGTCCGGCAATCAGAGCGCCGTTGGATTTGTTAAAGATGGCGAAGGAGCTGTTGACCCATTGCACATATTGAGTGGCGCCTACGGTGCCGTTGGTGTCGGGGGGAGCGCTATTGACTGTGAAGCCGTACTGTCCAGCGCCCAGGCCTTCAAAGCTTGTCCCAACCACGGGTGTGAATGGCACGACGGTTCTTTGCTGAACGGAATCCTCTTGCAGCTGTGTAAGTCCCGGAGGTAAGGGAATCCTGCGAACCGGTTGCGCTTCGTGTTTCTGGGGAGAAGGCGCGGGAGCATGAAGAATCATTTCGCGCAACGGAGCAGAAACGTCACGATGAACATCCCGGCGCACAGTCATGCGGGATTGTGCGAAGCCGGGGAGGCAAGAGGACAGCACGAGACATGCCAGGACCGCGGCATGCCTGAGGGAGAACGGCTGCTGTGTGGTCATTCCAACTTTCTCCTTGATG
>DATFVD010000143.1:0-7307 GCA_035260505.1 Terriglobales bacterium | reverse complement strand
ACGCGTTTGTTGTTGAGATCCATCAAGTTCAATTGGTAATTTGCAATTGGAAATTTGTAATTTAAAAACCGCTCCCGTGCCAATTGGTCTTGCGTTTTAAAATTACAAATTACAAATCACCAATTACAAATTTCTCTTACCTCAATTTCAACGTCGTCAGTGCAAACAGCGCAAACACCAGCGACGCAATCCAGAAGCGCACAATCACCTTCGATTCCGACCAGCCCAGCAGTTCGAAGTGATGGTGAATCGGCGCCATCTTGAAAATGCGCTTTTTCCGCAGCTTGTAGGAACCAACCTGCAGGATTACCGAGACCGCCTCGATAACGAAAATGCCGCCAATGAACGGCAGCAGCAGTTCCTGCTTGATCATAACGGCTACTGTGCCGATCGCGCCGCCCAGCGCCAGCGAACCGACATCGCCCATGAACACTTCCGCCGGATGCGCGTTGTACCAGAGAAATCCAATGGAAGAACCGACCATGGCTCCGCAGAAGATAGTGAGTTCACCGATCTGCGGCATGCGCTGCAATTCAAGATAGGTTGCAAAAGTGGCGTGGCCGCTGAGATACGTTAGAACCGCGAGCGCTCCGGCCGCAATCACCGTACAGCCGATGGCCAGCCCGTCGAGCCCGTCGGTAAGATTTACGGCGTTGCTCGATCCAACGATCACAAGCACCACAAACGCCACGAACGGCAGGAACGCCAGCGGCCATAGATGAGGATGAACCGCCAATCTCTGGATCACCAGGTCTGGGTGAAACTGCTTGAGGAAAGGCACAAGCAATCTAGTGGAGTATTCTCCGCGGTGCTGCAAAGCGATCAGCGCGATCGCAATCAGGATGCTGGCGGCGGCTTGATATCCCAGCTTGGCGCGCGCGGTAAGTCCGAGATTGCGATGATGAACGACTTTAAGGTAGTCATCGGTAAAACCGATCGCGCCAAACGCCACCGTGGAAAACACAGCGATCCACACAAACGGATTGCTCAGGTCCGCCCAGAGCAACGTAGGCACCAGGATCGCGATGGCGATCAGCAAGCCGCCCATGGTCGGCGTGCCAGCTTTCTTCTGGTGAGCCTGCGGACCCTCTTCGCGTATGTATTGCCCAATCTGGAAATCGCGCAGCCGCCGAATCACGATCGGCCCAACGATCAGTCCAGTGAAAAGAGCGGTGAGGCTGGCAAAGGCGGTGCGGAAAGTCAGATAACGGAAAATACGGAAGGGCGGAAAGTAATGGAAGAGCTTCAGGTAGAGCAGCCAGTAGAGCAATCCGCCTCCAACACCAGTTCTGTTCTCAGTTCTCAGTTCCCAACACCAAGGGCGGAGGGATGCCGCTCTTTCGTCTTGCAGCCTCACGCCGCAATAAGTTTTTCTCTGTGTATCCCCGTGGACCTCTGTGCTCCCCGTGGTTCAGGCTTTTGCTCGTCGCCACGTCTCCAACGCTTTCTCCAGCTTCACACCGCGAGACGCCTTCAACAGTACGACATCGCCCTCGCGAGTCTCGCGCGCCAGCCACTCGCCAGCTTCCTCCGGCGTCGCGACAAATTCCGCTTTCATACCCGCTTCGCGAGCCGCTTCCACCATCGGCTTCGCCAGGCCCCGCACGCCGAGCAGGAATTCAAGTTTACTTCCTGCAATGTAACGCCCGCACTCCTGATGCAGTTCCTCGCCCGTGGTGCCGAGTTCCAGCATCTCGCCGGCGACAACAATCCGTCGCCGCGCCGGCATCGCTGCCAGAGTATCTATGGCAGCCATAAGCGCCTTCGGACTTGAATTGTAACAATCGTACAGCACGGTGATGTTACCCAGTTGGACGACCTGTCCGCGCTTGTCGGCGGGCTGCAGGGACGGCAATGCCGCAGCAATTTCTGACGGGGTGACACCATGCTCAAGCGCAATGGCGGCCGCGGCCAGCACGTTGTACACGTTGTGCATGCCGAGCAATGGACTCTGCACCGCCTGGCGCATTTCCCGGCTGACGAGATCGAAGCGCGTGCCTTCGGGTCCAAGTACCTCGATATTCTCCGCCCGCACATCGGCGGAAATACATGCCGTTGGCTTTAGTCCGAACATCACAACCTTGCCCTTGAAGTCGCGGCCGAACTGGCACACATATTCGTCATCGGCGTTCAAGACTGCTGTGCCGCCATGCGGCAAAGCCTCGATCAGTTCATATTTCGCGCGCGCGATGCCGGCGATTGAGTCAAAGCTCTCCAGATGCACGGGGGCAACATTGGTGACCACGGCCTGGTTCGGCAGCGCAATGTGAGCCAGGGCGGAAATTTCGCCGGCGTGTGACATCCCCATCTCCACCACAGCAAGATCGTATTCCGGTTCGAGAGCGAGCAGCCCAAGCGGCAGACCAAAATGATTATTGAAATTCCCCTTGGTGCGATGCACGCGGTACCTGATCGCGAGCAGGTGGGCCATCGCTTCTTTGGTGGTCGTCTTGCCCATCGAACCGGTGACGCCAATGGCGGTCTTGCCCCACATTTTTCGGACCGCCGTCGCCAGCGTCTGCAGAGCAATGAGAGTATCCTCGACGGCAAGCAGGCCGGTCCGATTGGCGTAACGCGCCAACTGATCTTTCCGGACCACTGCACCAATCGCGCCTCGGCTTAATGCCTGCTCAACGAAGTCGTGACCGTCAAGGCGTTCCCCTTTGACAGCAAAGAAGAGTTCGCCGGGTTGCACGGTGCGGGAGTCGATGGAATATCCCTGAGCCGTCGCACGACCATCATATTGGCCGGCCGCGGCATCGCCTGCCGGAGCAATAAATTCTGCGATGCGGGAGAGAGTAAGTTTCATGCCGTCTGCCCCGCAGTGCCCGCCTTCGCGGCGCTCTTGCAGTCGTAGCCGAGGGCCATCAGTTTCTCGCGAGCCACATCCACGTCATCGAACGGAATCGTTCCCTCTTTTGTGACCTGAACTTTTTCGTGCCCCTTGCCCGCGAGCAGCACGATGTCGCCCGGGGTCGCCTGTTGGAGAGTGAAAGCGATCGCCTTGCGGCGGTCGGGCTCCATGGCATATTTTGCGCCCGACTTCTGCAGTCCAACCACTGCATCGTTCATGATGGCCAGCGGATCTTCCGAGCGCGGGTTGTCGGAAGTGAGCACAACAAAGTCGCTGCCCTTACCCGCAGCCTCGCCCATCAACGGACGCTTTGCACGATCGCGATCGCCTCCGCAGCCGAAGAGCGTGATGACTTTGCCCTTGAGGCCGGCGCGGGCCACAAAATCACGAGCCAAGGCAGTGAGGTTGCGGAGCGCGTCGTCCGTGTGCGCATAATCCACCACCACCGTGAAGGGCTGGCCGCAATCCACGCGCTCGAAGCGGCCGGGAACGCTGGTCAGGTCGAAGATTCCTTTTGCGATCGCCTCGGCGGAACAGTCGCGGGCATGCCCGGCGGCAGAAGCCGCGAGCACGTTGTACACGTTCACATTGCCGATCAGCGGAGACCACATGGCGATCTTTCCTGACGGCGTCACCATCTGAAAACGGGTTCCCCGCGGAGTGATTTCAACCGACTCGGCATGAAAGTCACCGGACGCCAAACCGTAAGAGAGCGCCTGAGCACTCTTCTTTTTGCAAAGTTTCCAGAGCTGGCGGCCATATTCATCGTCAATATTGAGAACGGCCGCCCGCGGCGGTTCCGTCCCGCAACCTTCGAAAAGCACCTGCTTGGCGCGGAAGTACTTCTCCATCGTCCCGTGATAATCAAGATGGTCGCGTGTGAGATTCGTGAATACGCCCACATCAAACGGAATTCCAAAAACACGCTCTTGCTCCAGCGCGTGCGACGACACTTCCATCACCGCCTCGGTGACCCCCAGGCCGAGGCTCTCAGATAAAAGCCGGTTCAACTCCAGCGATTCCGGCGTGGTGTGCGGAGCCGGAAGAACCTTCCCCGCAACGTGATATTCAATGGTCCCAACCAGCGCCGTCTTGCGTCCGGCCGCTTTCAATATGGATTCAATGAGGAACGCGGTCGTGCTTTTTCCATTCGTCCCGGTGATTCCAGTATTCGCAATTCGCTCGCCAGGTCGTTTGTAGAAATTCGCGCTCAACCGGGCAAGCGCTCGGCGTCCGTGCACGACTTGCGCCCAGGCAACCGTAGGACGGGGCGGTTCGGTCGCGGAATCGGTGGCAATGGCAACCGCTCCGGCGGCGATGGCTTGGTCAATGAACCGATTGCCGTCGCTGGTCTCGCCCTTCATGGCAACAAAAAAAGTCCCGGGACGCACGCGCCGGGAATCGTACTCCACACCAGCAACGACCGGGTTCCCGCTCTGGGAGAGGACCTCGGCACCCTGCAGGAGCTGTTGGAATGTCATTGGATTGATTATAAATAGCCGGATTTCAGCCGGTCGATGGGTTCCCCTGTGCCGCCCCCGTGTACCTCTATGTACCTCTGTGGTTCAGGCTTTGGTTCTCGACCCCAGTTGATGGGTTCCCCTGTGTACCTCTGTGTCCTCTGTGGTTCAGGCTCTTGGTTCTCGACCCCAGAGGACACAAATGGTCACAGGGGGAAGCCCTACCTGCCGAAGTGCACCGTAATCCGCGATCCCGCCGCGACGCGCGCACCGGCCAGAGGCGATTGTTCGCGGGCCACGCCGCTGCCGACAGCGTCCAGGTCGAGCCCTGCCTCCTCCGCGGCTTCAATCGCAACGCGAAGGTTCTTGCCGACAAATGACGGCACCTCGATCCCTCCCTCTTCCACGTCAAGAACCACCGTTCCGCTCGTCGGCAACTTCTGTGCGGAAGAATTTTCGGATTGCAAAGCCGGTGAACTCCCTGCTGTCATCGCAACAACCGGCGCCGCGCGATCCGCGACTCTTCCAACCTCTCGTGCGGTAAGCGCCGCCGGAACGATTTGAGCGCCAATGGGGCTGGGTTTCACCGCTGCTGACACGACGGGCGTCTCGCCGGCTTCGGCCATATCCAGGCTTGCGCCCAGATGATCGGGCGAGCTTTCTTCCAGAGTTGCTTCCGGAACGTCCCGGCGAGCAAGCAAAACCTGCTGGCTGGGCGGAAGCTGCACGTCATGCGGCACGTGCATATACTCGAGCACCTGCTGCATGATCCGTTGAAAGACCGGCGCCGAGACCTGGCCTCCCTGGTGCAGGCCGACGGCGGAGTCGAGGATCACCACCACCGCAATTTGCGGATCATTGATAGGAGCAAACCCGGCAAAGGACGCGACATATTTTGTCTTCGAGTAAAGGCCTGTCGCTGGGTCCACCTTCTGGGCCGTGCCAGTTTTGCCCGCCGAACTGTAGCCCTCGAGAATGGCTTTGCGTCCAGTACCGTGGAGCACCACTCCCTGCAGCATCTGCCGCATCTCGGCCGCGGTCAGCGATGAAACCACCCGCGTACCCTCGGCCGGCTGGAAGGCGATCCTTTGCGGAGTATTCTGTGGCGCGGTTTGCGGCTGAAGCGTGCCCGCCACGATCCGCGGCGGAACGTGCACGCCGTCGTTGGCAATCGTCGAGATCAGCGACGCCAGCTGCAGCGGCGAGATCCCAATCTCCTGGCCCATGGAGATCGCGCCTATGGAAACTTTCGACCAGCGTTCCACCGGCTTCGTCAAGCCGCGCGTTTCACCAGGAAGTTCAATCCCGGTTTGCTGGCCGAATCCGAAAGCGCGAATGTATTTGTAGAAGCGCTCGTCGCCAAGCCGCAGCGCAACTTTGATCGCGCCCACATCGCTCGACTCCGCCAGAATGTCGGCCACCGAGAGCACGCCATGGGGCTTGCTGTCGCGGATGCGCATGCCATTAATGACAATCGATCCCATCTGGCAATCAAACATTTCATCGGGCCGCGTGATTTTCTCTTCCAGTCCGGCCGAGATGGTCACCATCTTGAAAGTCGACCCCGGCTCGTAAACGTCGCTGACGGCGCGGTCCTTCAGGGCCTCGTTGCGAATTTCCTTCCGGATATTAGGGTTGAACGTGGGCCGGTTGGTCAGCGCCAGAATCTCGCCGGTATGGGGATTTTCCACGATCACCGTGCCCGCGATGGCGCGCGTCTCCTGCATCCCGCGTTCGAGTTCCCGTTCTGCGATGTACTGAATATTCTGATCGACGGTAAGAACGACACTGTCGCCGGACTCCGGCTCCTTTTGAACACTGGCAAACCAGCGCTTGCGCGCGTCGACGGAAATCATCAGCTTGCCGGGCTTCCCCTGCAGTTGCTGGTTGAATTGCCTCTCCAGGCCGCTCAGTCCCTGATCGTCGGTGCCAACGTACCCCAGAATCTGTGCCGCCAACTCACGTTTCGGATAAAAGCGCTTCGGCTCCTTCTGATAGTGGATGCCTTGCAGATTCAGCGCCCGGATGCGCTCAATGACTTCGGCGTCGGCCTTTCGCGCCACCCAGCAGAAAGTCTTGTGGGCGCGGCAGTCGGCGAGCACGACGCGCGGATCGTCCTTGGTAATGCGCGTAATCAGGCTGACAGTATTCGGAAGGTCGGGAGCTTCCGAGGGCACCACGAAAGCCGAGTCCACCTGGATGGACATCGCCAGCTCACGTCCGGCGCGATCATAGATAACGCCGCGTTTCGCCGAAAGATCAAAGCTGCGCTGCTGTTGGTGCTGGGCGCGGCGCTCGAAATCGCCGTAACAGAAAATTTGGAGATAGACCAGCCGCAGACAGATCGTCAGCAGCCACAGGCAAAGCAATCCAGACAAGGCATAGAGCCTGATTCTTGCGCCGTTCGAAGAGGTACTCGCCGCCATCTCAGTTCCCAGTTCTCAGTTCTCAGTTCTCAGTTGCGCCAGGGGAGCCTTTCACTGAGAACTGAGAACTGGGAACTGAGAACTGTTTTACCGCAACGACACCACCGAGACCGGAGTCACGCTGGCCATCACCGGAGCGGTGGCGTCGGCGTCAGCGTCCATGCGAACTACCTGCCCGGGCTGCGGCGATTGCATTCCCAGCTTGCGCGCCATTACATCAATTCGCTCCGGATCGCGCAGCGACGCCTCTTCCAGACGCAGGGCCCGGTTCATTTCCGTGAGACCATCGCGCTGCGACCGCAGCGTCTCGATCTTGTACCCGTATTCAATCGCCCGGAAATGCTGCAGCGCGTATCCCATGACCAGCAGGAACAGGCAGCACAGCGCAAACGCGAACTGCTTCATCTCACGCTCGCGCCGCGGGTCTTCGACCTTCACCAGGCGCGAGTTGTCGATAGTCTTGCGGAAATAAATTTCCGGGGTCCCCAGCCAGCAGGACTTGCGCCGGCTAAGAAGAGCTGCGTTTTGCATGGCCAAGGCGCTCATGATTTATGCCACTCCAAGAAA
>DATFVD010000142.1:0-6284 GCA_035260505.1 Terriglobales bacterium | reverse complement strand
GCTGACTGCGCCGTTGAGTGGCGTCTGATCGTGGGAAACGCGCGATGGAGGCGGAGCGGTTTCCAAAAATTGGGAATGCCTGCAAGACGGATGTCGAGAGCAAAAAACAAATGCGGCCTGGGCCAGCCACCCGGGCCGCATTGTTATCGCGGACATTCTGACTGCCGTCTTTCGCCGAGGCGAAAGATCATCGCGCAGCTGCACTCCTAAAAGTGCTCTGCATCAAATGCCCCTAAGCTCGCGCTCAGGTTAGGATTCTGCGTTTCCATCCCTCTTGGAAGAAGGATTTCTGAGGAGGCCGCAAAGCCTGGGCACCGGCACACTGGACATGTGTCGAATTTCCCCCGATGATTCACTCTCAAGAAATCACCGGCAACGCTTGTATCCTGGTCGGAACAAATTCAGAACATCGCACGCTTTTGACTGCAAGCACTTTGCGGCTGGGAAAAAATTAACGCAACGGCAAAGTGCGGGTGCGTTGTGTAAAAACTGTGGAGGGGCGAAACTTCCTGTGGAAGAGATAGGAAAAGTGTATTTTTATTCGCCTCGGCCACGGGACAGCCTGGCGGGTGCGGATACACGTGGGCGCTGCCGTACAATAGCCCGGATGATTGCGCACCTTCGAGGAACTTTACTGGCGAAACGTCCGAACCAGGCGATCGTGGAGACTCACGGGGTCGGCTACGACGTCACGATCACCGTGCCTACGTTCACGGAAATGCCGGCGGCGGGCGCTGAAGTTGCACTCCACATCCACACCCATGTTCGCGAGGATGCTCTGAGCCTGTATGGATTTCTGCGTCTGGCCGAGAAACAGCTTTTCGAAAAACTGCTGACCGTGAGCGGGATTGGTCCGAAGCTGGCGATCACAATTCTAAGCGGTATGCCGGCCGATGAGATGGTGGGCGCGATTCGTAGCGGCGACTTGGCCCGGCTCACGCGCATTCCGGGAATCGGCAGGAAGACTGCCGAGCGCATGGTGTTGGAGCTGCGTGACAAGCTGCCGGCGGCCGTGGGAGTGTCCGAAATGAGCGCGGCGCTGGCGAGCCCGGTCGAGGAAGACGTTATTTCCGCGCTGGTAAATCTGGGCTATCAGAGGGCCGCGGCCGATAAGGCGCTGCTGGCGGCGCGGGGCGGCAAGAGTCCCCAGAGTTTTGACGTGCTGTTTCGCGAGGCGCTGGGATCGTTGTCGAAGTGATGCGGGTCAAGTTATCACGCCGGGCAAGTCCACTCTAAGTGCCGTGTTGCTTCGCATGCTCCTTCGAACGCGTTACTTCGAACCCTGGGAGGTTTTGTGCGCAGACGGTCGGTTCAAATCACTCTGCTAGTTCTGTGTATCGTGGTCGCGCTCTTCATTGCGATCCCGCCGCTGGTGGACGAGCGGGAGAACAAGTTGCTGAAGAAGCCGCCCTACCCGGCATCGGCGCGAGCGCTGAATCTGCACAAAGAACTCACAGTCGCCGACCTTCACGCCGATTCGCTCTTGTGGGGCCGGGACCTGCTGGAGCGCAGCACCTACGGGCACTTGGACATCCCGCGACTGGCGGACGGCAACGTCGCATTGCAAGTGTTCTCACTGCCTACGAAGAGTCCCCACGGTCTAAACATTGAGAGCAATGAAGACAAAAACGACGACATTTTCTGGCTGGCAATTGTGGATCGCTGGCCGCCGGCAACATGGAACAGCCTGACTGAGCGCGCGCTGTATCACGCGCGGCGACTGCATCAATTCGCGCGCGGCTCGCGAGGCGGCTTCGTGGTGATTGAGACTGCTGCCGACCTCTCCAGCTATCTGGACCGCCGGCGGCTCAATGGCAAGCTCACAGCCGGATTGCTTTCGATCGAAGGGGCGCACGCGCTCGACGGCAAGCTGGAGAATCTCGATGTTCTGTACCGCGCCGGGTACCGGATGATGTCGCCCAGCCATTTTTTCGATAACGATATTGGAGGATCGTCGGCAGGAGTTCAGAAAACGGGTCTCACCGAAAAAGGCCGCGAGTGGGTCCGGCAAATGGAGGCCCGGCACATGATCGTCGACCTGGCGCACGCCTCGGCCAGGACGATTGAAGATGTTCTAGCGATTGCCAACCGTCCGCTGGTCGTTTCCCACACGGGCGTGAAGGGGACATGCGACAACAACCGGAACCTTAGCGATGATCAGATTCGAGCGGTGGCGGCTAAGGGCGGATTGATCGGCATCGGCTATTGGGACACGGCGACTTGCGGCACCGATGCGCGGGCGATTGTGAAGGCGATGCGATATGTTTCCGATCGCGTGGGCGTGGAACATGTGGCCCTCGGTTCGGACTTTGACGGGGCCATCACGGCTCCGTTTGACACGACCGGAGTGGTCGAGGTCACCGATGCAATGCTGGAAGCGGGCTATTCCGAACAGGAGATCCGGATGATCATGGGGGAAAACGCGGTGAGGTTTCTGGAAGCGAATCTGCCGGCGAAGTAGCGCAGTGTGCCAGCCAATTAACGCTTCTTTTACGGCTTGTCGATAACGGCATAGTGAGGTGATCGTGCCGCAACCCGAGGACGAAGAATTGCGGATCACTACACTAAAACGCCGCCTCGACCGAGCTCAGCGGCGCATCCGGCAATACATAAAACCCGGAAGGTCACTGGCAGACGAACTTATCGCCGAACGTCGCGACCCCGCCAAACTGAAAATCGACCGCCGGGATCCATCGGATCCGCTAAAACGCGCTTAATTGCCAACGAAGCGCAGATACAGATCGCGGTCGTGTCGGCAGGTTTCCGCCATGTGCTTCACCTTTTCCCACGCCTCTAATTGGGTCTCATCGCGCACTCGATCTTTCGCACGATCCCATTCCTTGAGGAAGCTCTCCATCTGCAGGTGATTGAAAACGGTTTTGCCGAATGGATCAATGCCGCTGAGCAACAGGAAATCCGAGTTGCTGGTAGCCGGAACCACCCCGTGCAACATAACCCACTCACTACGTTCGCCGAGATCGTCTTCGAGTTTTACGACCAGGGACATAGCCAGCCCTCACTAAGCGATGCAATGCTACTGGCCGCAATGTAACAGCCCCGGCGGGCGTTATTCAAGCTCAGCCGGCGATCGAAAGTAACCGCGGATTGATGACCGGGGGCGGCCGTCTCTCCAGCACCCTACGCTTGGGCGACGTGGGCGCCGTGCTGGAAATGGTATTGGAGAATCTTTGCCGCCAAAGCCGCGGTCACGCCTTGTCCTTGGGCTTCGACAGAGCGGACCACTTCTCCGCGACAGATAACCTCTGTAGCCGCGAGCCCGGCAATTTCTGGCGGCAGCACCAGGCTGATCTCCAGTTGAGCGTTCGGATGCAGAAATTCCTGGGCCTGGAACAGCAATCCCGAGCGGCTGATGTTCTCGGTGGTGCCGGGGCGCCAGCTCTTTTCACCGAGCGGACGATAGCGCAACGGAAGCTGAAGATTGAAACGGCGAGCTCGGAACGGTGGAACCTTCTTTTCAACAACGCTTGAGCCGCGGGATTGCATGACGACCTCCAGGGGGATGGGCTCGGAATCCAGCACCTCGCGCACACGGTCTTTCAGAACGGGAAGGCTGAACGGTTTTTGGAGCAGGTTAATGCCAGCATCGAGGGTGCCATCCAGGCCAACCGCGTTCTCGGTGTAACCCGACATGTAAAGCACGCGGACATCCGGCAGCAGATTCGTCACCTGCGCGGCCAATTCGCGGCCATTCATGCCGGGCATAATGACATCGGTGAGCAGGAGGTCGATCACGCCCTCATGGCCGGCTACGATTTGCAGAGCAGCGGCACCGTCTTCGGCTTCGAGAATCTTGTAACCCTGCGTTTCCAGATACTGGCGGGCAAGACGGCGGAGATTGGTTTCATCTTCGACGAGGAGAATAGTCTCCTGCCCATGATCGGCGCGGGGAAGGCCGAGGGAATCCTGCGCAGCGGCGGCGTCTTCCCGGCCATCGACTCGGGGAAAATAGGCCCGGAACGCGGTGCCGCGCTGCGGCTGACTGTCGACAAAGATAAAGCCACCACTCTGTTTCACGATGCCGTACACCATGGAAAGGCCGAGGCCAGTCCCTTTGGCGCCCTTTGTGGTGAAGAAAGGCTCGAAGATGCGGGACTGGGTTTCGGTGTCCATGCCGACTCCCGTGTCGCTGATGGCAAGCATGACGTAGTCGCCCGCGGTGAGCGGAGCGTGAGTCCGCGCGAAATGTTCGTCGAGGGTGACGTTGGTGGTCTCGATGGTGAGCTTCCCGCCTTGCGGCATGGCGTCGCGAGCGTTCACCGCAAGGTTCATGATGACCTGGTCAATCTGGCCGGGATCGGCACGCACCGCGCCGATTGCGGGGCCTGGAACCATGACAAGATCGATATCCTCGCCGATCATGCGCGTCAGCATTTTCAGGTTCTCGGCCACCACCTCGTTCAAGTCGAGTATCTTGGGAGCAAGCATTTGTTTGCGGCTGAAGGCCAGCAATTGTCGGGTCAGCGACGTGGCTCGCTGCGTGGCATTGGAGATTTCCTGCGCCGGCCCGCGCAGCCTCGGATCGGGTCCGAGACGCTCGAGCAGAAACTCGGAATAGCCGGAGATCACCATCAGCAGGTTGTTGAAGTCGTGTGCGATGCCGCCGGCAAGACGGCCGATCGCTTCCATTTTTTGCGCCTGACGGAGTTGCAGTTCCAGCACACGAGTTTCGGTAACGTCTTCCATGAAAAGTTCGAAGCTCCCTCCGCTCTTGCCGTTTGGAATCGAGCGTCCGGAAATGCGCGCCACGATGGCGCCGCCGTCCTTGCGGACACACTCCGTGGTCAGGTTGTTGAATTCCTTGCGCGCGTGAAAATAATCGGCGGTTTGAAACCATTGCTGGGCATCGGAGTATAGGCTGCCCAGATGTCTGCCGGTGAGATCGGCGGCGCTGTCATATCCAAACATAGCCACCAGCGCGGGGTTTGCGTCCTGGAGGATCCCAAGCGCGTCGCAGCGGCAGATGCCATAAGGCGCGTTCATCACCAGCGAGCGAAAGTTGCTCTCGGAGCGGCGCAGGCTCTCCTGCGTAGCCCGGAGGGCAGCGTTAAACCAGCAGATCAGGAGAGCCACAGCAAAGAACAAGGCGAGGTGGGCGATCGCCCTGCGATATTCGCTTGGAGTCAGATCTCCGGCGAAGGAATAATAGGCGCTCACGGTCAGAGCAAAAGAGGTGGCGGCCAGTCCCGGCTTCCATCCTCCGTACCAGGCGCTGACCATCACGGCGACCGCGAACACGACGAGCCGGCTCTCCGCGATATCGGAAAAAAACAAGGTTGGAATCAGCGCCAGGACGGTGCTGAGGAGAGCGACTCCGTAGCGCAGGATGGGAGCGCGCGCCGGAGCTACGGCCAAGCTGCGGATGAGGGGGAGTTTCATTCGCATGGGTTCATGCTATGCGCGGACAGCGCGCAGAGCGAGTTACTACAGTCCACCGCAGTTTCCTGGCGGCACAGTGGCCAGAGGTACACCCTGCCAGGCACAACCTGGAAGGCAACGTAGAGACAGAAGCAGAAGCCTTGTCCACAGCGTAGTCTCATACGATGCTTTCCGCAAAACTCGCTGGTACAAAAAGGCGATAAGGGAACATAGTTCGTAATGGTCTGGTAACAGGACTTGCAACACCGACCGGCAACGACGAAACTAGCGGGACAATAACAGGAAAATATCGGAATGAATATCGGGCTTTTCGGCGGCAGCTTCGATCCCATCCATCGTGGGCACCTCGCTCTGGCGCAAGCGGCGGCCAGCCGTTACTCTCTGCGGCAGGTTCTGTTTGTGCCGGCGAATGTTCCTCCCCATAAGCAGAGACAGCCGCTCACAGCGTTTATCCACCGTTATGCCATGGTGGCGCTCGGAACACAGGATCAAAAGGGGTTTGTACCGTCGTTGCTGGAGTCTTCCGGAGCTGAGCCTGAGTCAGATGGCGTGAATTATTCGATCGACACGGTACGACGCCTGAAACAGACTCTTAAGAAATCGGACCGGCTTTTCTTCCTGATCGGGATTGATGCGTTCCGCGACGTCGCGAAATGGCGCGAGTCGCGCGCGCTTCTGGCAGAATGCGATTTCATTGTGGCCAGCCGGCCCGGATATTCACTGCGCGACGTGGCCGAATCGTTGCCCGAAGATTTGCGGCCTGCGGCGGCGGTGACGCGTCCGTTTCAGAAGCAGCCGGCAAAAGGAGACCTCGTTCTTCCCGGGGTCACGCTGCACTTGCTTGAGGGCGTCAACCAGAGCGTCTCCGCAACCGCGATTCGGGCGGC
>DATFVD010000141.1:0-7039 GCA_035260505.1 Terriglobales bacterium | reverse complement strand
GTTCGAAAACGAAAACGCGAGATGGTCGAGGGTCTGATCGCCATGCACTTAGACCGCTACAAGGCAAGCGGTGTCGAACTTGTCATGGGCGAAGCGAAGTTTACGGGTCCCAAGACGCTGGACGTGCGGCTGAATGACGGTGGCACCCGAACGCTGACGGGCGAACGAATATTTCTGAACCTTGGAACCCACCCGTCAATTCCATCGGTGCCCGGTCTGGCAGAGTCCGGCCCGTTAACGAATATTGAGGTTCTCGAACTAGATCGTTTACCCGAACACCTACTTGTGCTCGGGGGTGGTTATGTCGGCCTCGAATTCGCTCAGGCTTATCGTCGCTTTGGAAGTCGGGTGACGATTCTTGAGCGGGGCCCGCAACTCCTTGCTAACGAGGACCCTGATGTTACAGCCGCGCTACTCCAGATATTTGCTAGCGACGGAATTGACGTCATCGCTCCTGCCGAGATCGTCAGCGTGCACGGTCTTTCCGGAACTGGTGTCAGCCTCATCGCGCGAACGTCATCCGGCGAAAAGACAATTACAGGCAGCGACATCCTTGTTGCGACCGGACGCGCGCCCAACACGGCCGGAATTGGGCTGGAAGTCGCTGGCGTCGAGTTGGATCAAAGAGGTTACGTGAAGGCGAACGACCGGCTCCAGGCAACCGCTCCCAATGTTTGGGTGATTGGTGAGTGCGCCGGCAGTCCGCAATTCACTCATATCTCCCTCGACGATTTTCGAGTTATTCGCGACAACCTTGCCGGCATGAATCGCACGACGCGCGACCGCATGGTCCCGTCGTGCCTGTTCACCGATCCCCAGGTCGCACATATTGGCCTCACCGAAACCGAAGCGGGCCGCCAAGGTATTGCCGTTCGGGTCCTCAAATTACCCATGGCCGCCGTACTGAGGACGCGAACGATAGATGAAAGCCGCGGATTCATGAAAGCGCTGATCGAAGCGGATGGCGATCGCATTCTTGGTTTTACTATGATCGGGCCTGAGGCCGGTGAAGTGATGGCCGTTGTACAGATGGCGATGCTTGCTGAACTTCCTTACACGGCACTGCGCGACGCCATTCTCACGCACCCGACGATGGCTGAAGGGCTCAATTCTCTTTTTTCCAGCCTTGAGCAGACGAACGCCGGAGCAGCGAGTCTGCGCGGCCCGACGGGCTCTCGCAACGTCCGTGCTCTTTAATGTCCTTGAAAGTATTTATCACCGGCAAGTGTCATGCCGCATGTCCAACGTTCGTGGCGAGCGTATGTCCGATGCATTTTCCATCGTTTTCCAATTACCTGCTGCTCTGTCGGATATAAGTGCCGCCGTTCCAGCGAGTTAGGGATTGCTAGAGGAAGCTTGCAATCCAAACTCACTCTTTTTCACTCATAGGCTTCGGGCGCTCCGCAGCAGATTCTATTTCTTCGTCCCGTTCATATTCCGGAATTTCGATTGCGAATCGGCTGCTATTCGTTGGGCGCCGTATCGGAATACTGGTTCGCCTCTCGCCCTTGTCTGTGGTAGTATGAAACTCGCATGAGCGCGCTGATTTTTACAGGCGGTTTACAGGCGGTTTTGCCAGGAAACCTTGCAGTCAGGGGCAACCGAGGCGAACAGTGCGCTGTATGCGAATCTTGCAAAGCCCTTATTTGCAAGGTTTTACGCTAAGTTGTTGATTCCACGGCTGGGGACGTAGTTCAGTTGGTTAGAACGCTGCCCCGTCATTGGTTAGAATCCCGCACTGTCACGGCGCCGTCGCGCTATCCCCTCATTTTTCCTCTCTTGGATTTCTTCTTCGCTGTAGCCCGAAAGGGTCTCAATGCCTTCCCTTTGTGGATCGCCACATGATCGGTCTTGTCACTTTGGATGAGGTATTGAGGCTCCTCTCTCGAAGCGTGGTGCACATAGCCTTTGATCCGTATATCAGAAACCACTTTCTTAATGATGACGCCGCGAACCCTCCCAGCTTCCGAATTCCATTCAACGTGGTCGCCGCGCCTAAATATTTTGGGCATCGCTTTTGTCTCACAACAAGAAATCATGTGAAACGATTTCTGTTCAACTAGGTTGCAAGCGCTGGTGATGAAGAACTCACCGCACGATTAACGTAGCTTTCATATTCGGGTGCAAAGTACAGGTATAAAAGTAGGTTCCCCTTTTAGTGACCACATATTTCCAGGAACTGCCAACAGGAAGAATGCCGGAGTCGAATTTCCTCGGTTCTGTCGACGTTGCGGTGTGAGGGACGATGTCATCGTTCCTCCATTCAACAGTATCCCCAACTTTTACGGTGAGCACGGTGGGTTGAAACTTAACTTCACGGATTACGACCGTGTGCGCTTGCGGACCTTTAGGAACAGCGGCCAACACGAATCCGCCCGCAGGTCCCTGCGTGCCCAGGGAGCACGAAACCAGTAACAACACGGCTGTTCCTACTAATGTTGAAGCTACCGATCGCATTCTCGAGTGAGTCGCATTCATTGCTATATCTCCTTGTTTGTAACGCCAGCTCTTATTTGGGATTCTTTGCATCATGAGCTGCGCCGGGGTCAACGGTGGCTTGCACGTTTCGTGCATGCTCAAGATGGCCTAGAAAGAGAGTCTGAGCACCCTGAAGGGCGGCCTTGAGTTCAAGGTTCTGTGCGTTCGGAATCAAGACACCGGCGATGGCATCCGTAACCTGCTTGTGATAGGCCACCTCGTTGTCGATGTAGAATTTGTCAAAGGCCTTCCCGTGTAAGCTCTTCAGCTTTGCCGTGACTTCTACGGACTTCGCTTTGAGACTGTTGCTCGTGTCATTTTCGACTGGGGTTAGCTGAAGCTTGCCCGCCAGTTCAATCACGGCCTTCTGGACGGCCCCGTGATCGGTGCCCATCTGTTGCGCAAAGGCCAGAACTTCCTTGTTCTTCGACTCGGTCAATGCGAGTTTGCCGTAGTCGATGTCAATTTGATTTGCAGCCAGAACGATCGCGCCGATGTTCGCGTCGCTCGGAGGCTGTTGTCCGACACTCTCGGAAGCGAAACCATGCGAACCGAGTAAAGCAACCGCGGATAGAACCAAAACGCTTGAACTCTTCATTTGTGTATCTCCTTTTATGGTTTTCTGTGGTGCCCCTGCATGGCGTGGGAACAACGGTGATCCTTATTCTTCATGGCGATCCTCATCCTGGAACTGTTTCCCACTCGTCACAATGGTCTGTTTATATCGGGGAAAGAGACGTCTCTACCAAGTGCCGCACGCCTTTTTCCGTACATTGCGTTGTCGCGAATTGCTGCCAACTAATCGATGCGAAGCGTTTGCTCCATCGAATAACACTGGTCCCAGATGAAAACGTCGTAGCCCGCGAGTTTGGTCGACCACTTGGGCGTAAGAGTGTTGACACATTGCGCGGCAACCCGGTCGATGTAGTTGTCATAAACCGCCCAAGGATTGCCTTTGTCCAGTGGGTTCAGCGTTTCACCGATCTTGGTCGTGGCCAGGGCCGTCGCGGCCGCCTGCTTGATGTCTCGGTAGAACTCCGCCTGCATCTCCACATCGGCATGAGTGCCGACGCGAGTAACGTGGCCGCCAACGACGGTATCCCAATCCATCTTGCGGACATCCTCGACCCGAGCAAATTCGTCAAAGACGTCTTGCGAAACGGCAAAGCGACGCCAGGGCATCCAGCCGGGAAACACGGTGTCAATTACCATCAGCACTCGCTGCTTCGGTGCGTAAATGAAGATATTTCCTGGCGCGTGCCCAGGGCCGAGGTAGGTAAGTTCGAGAACCTGACCTCCGACATGTAGCGTGTATTTATCCGCGAACGTAACTGTGGGTAAGGGGCGGTTCGGATCTGCATCGCGCTTCAGCAGTCGCAGCGTCTCATTCTGCGCAATGATGACCTGGACGTCGCCCAACGCTTTCGCGCCGCCGATGTGATCGGCATGCGAATGACTGTAAATCAGGTGTGTAATGCGTTTATCGCCGGCCACTTCCTTGATCGCCTGCGGAATTTTCCCTGCATAGGACTGAGGCGCGTCCATCACGACGACACCGCGATCGTAAACAAGAAACATCGACTGGATCTGGTTGTCCGTAATCATGTAGAGACCGCCTCCGAAGTCCTCGAGACGGTACCCCTTGGCTGGGTCGACGGCAGGGCCTTGAGCGGAAGCCGGCACATCGAAGTATTTGCCGGTCCTTACGCCTATAGGCGGAATCGACGGCATGTTTGGATACGGTTCTGCTGCTGCAACACCTTCCTCGCCACCCGCGCTAGCGGATTGCGCGCGTGCCGCGGAAGTGAACATGCCGACTGCAAAAAGGGCGGTGAGTGCTAGGCCCGCGATACGAAGTCTTGACATAAGGTCTCCTCTCAAAACTAACTTCCATCTAGTTTCTATTGCGCATGCTCGATTCAAATCGGATGCAACGAACGCATGACAACAGAACTGAAGAAACAGAACAATTGCACATTGGTATTGGCGATACCTTCGTATAGGTTCGGAGACGATGGAAGACATGCATAGTAGAGTTCAATGCAGCGCCTGAAGGAAATCGCATTCCTTCTCCAAAAGCGGTCGAGCTCCCAGATTTCGCTTGTGTTACGAGCCATCGTTCGTCGGTCGATGGTGCCTCGCCAGTGCCGCTGTGCGCGCGTTCTCGTATCTCGGCAAGTGGTGTGGCCTCTCGAACATTCACGGGTCTCGTCTTCCTTTCTCACGAACTTTCAAGCACTCATCTGCACTTCATCCGCGAATGCCTGACCGGGCGTAGCTCCTGCTTCGCCGCGCGCCAGCCAAACGCCAAAGCGCACGGAGTCAAACAGTCCAAATCCCTTGTGGTGACGCAGTACGCAGAACCACTTCTTCCAACTAGCGGCGAAAATCAGAATCGATGACACAGCGACAGGCGACAACTTAATGTCGAGACGGCCATCGTCGGTGCGAGTGGTGGTGTTCTCGCGGTCTGCCGTGGTGTGGGCGTTGGCGATGTACAGAGCGTTTTCGAGAGTCATTGTGGATCCCTTTCTGAAAATCTTTTTGTTCCGCATACCCGATTGAATCGCTTGCGACGAAGCGATAACACCACAAGCGCGGAGGCCAAACAATTGGACGATGGTATCGGCGATACTTTGGTAGCAATCAGGGCGACGAGCGGCGTTTACAAGCGGGCACAATTAAGATGCCGAAACTACATTGTTCTGCGATGGACGGGTCAGTAGATTGCGGTTCTGGATGCAGGGCGTTAGATTCCGTCGTGACGGGAATATCCACATTGAGCCCAGTAGTCTCTCGGCTCGTCCGAGGAATAGTAATCTTTGTAATAGCCTTCCCATTCTTCAAACCAGCTTTCAAGGGCACCAGCAGACGAAGTGGGGCTCCATGATCCACAGTAAGGGGCTGACCGTTGAAGTGTGTGGCGAGCAGCACGGCAAGTACCTCGAAAATCGTGAAAAACGAGGAGATCATACTGTTCGCGTTGAGACAAGCTGATCTCCCTAAAGATGAGGCCCGGCTTCCTGTGGCCGAATGCTCCATGGCGCCATTCGCCTTAGAATTCCGTCCTTAAGGATCAACGTGTGAAACAGAATCACACCAAAGTGAACAAGGAATGTGAGGAAAAAGAAGTAGGCCAGGACCGTATGCGCCTCCCGCAGGACAGCGTACAGCTTGGCGTTGTGCGGAAGGATAAACGGGAGATGCAGCGAACCGTAAAGGACGACCGGCGAACGCGCAGCCGAGAGCATTCCCCAGCCGACGACAGGTTGCACAAACATCAGGGCGTACAAGGTATATTCGGACGCCCTGGCCACCAGACGCTCCATAGGTCCTATCGTCGGCGGAAAAGGAGGAGGCGGATTCACGAGCCGGTTCACGAGCTGGACGACGACCAGGAACAAAATCGCGATTCCCAGCGGACGGTGGATCGACACAAACAGATGATAATTGGCCACCGAGGTGACCATGGCAACGCCGATGCAAAGCATAGTCAACACCATCGCGGCCAGGATCCAGTGCAACATCCGTGAGACGACGACGTATTGGTTTCGTTGATTTTCCATGGCTATTCTTCCTTCTTTACGTCCGCGGGTGTGATCGCGCTCGGCTGCTTGGTCTCGCCGGCGCGCCGGGCGAACGATCGCGCATAGACTGCCGAACGAGCGCTGAGCACCGGATCGTCCGAAGGCGCCATACCCGCCGGTAACGTCAGCGGGTCGAAGTTGATGTCCGTGGCGGGGCTGAATTCCTCCGCCTCGACTCGATCGAGCGTCAACATGCCAACATCCACCTGCTCGCGGTTCACCGGCCAGCCGATGCTGGGGTCGTTGGTAGGGTCGCCAGGCTCTCCAACAATGACGATCAAACGCCAGCGGAGCGCCTGCTGATGGATCTGCGTGATGAGCTCATCGAACAAGTAATTCTTGTCCCGTGGGGCGGCGCCAGCCGCCACGAACGGCTGCATCGGTTTCAGAATCCAGCGCACTGAAGTCGTCTTGCCCGCCGCATTCGTGAAACGGAACGTATTCAGACCGTAGAAGGTGGTGTTGCCGAATCCCGACCCGCGCGGTTCGGCGGTGATCACCTTGAGCACCTCGACCGATTCAGGATGGCGCTCTTCGAATGCCTTCACATTAGCGGGATCGGGTTTTCCGGTCGCGGGGTCTGGCTTGAATGCGAGCAGGCGCTCGAAAAAAATCTCCGGCGTCCGGACCGGGAACAGGGGGAAGTTGATCATCGCAGTTCGCCACAGTTCGCCGTTGCGCGTCGAGAACTGAAGCCCAAGACCACGCCTGGTGTCCGGCCTGTCGGGCTGGTACGGTTGCCCGCCATCAAGGGAAAACCGTCCAATTACTGGCACGCGCCCCGGTTCAAAGACGGCGGCCTTGGAGAGCCGGACGCCGCTGCCATTGCTCTCGAAGGATCCGGAAACCCCAAGCCCCTTCGCGTGATTCCGTCGGAACCCGGGATGGAGGCCGTTGACCTCCTCGAATCTGTCGGCGAACCGACCGGGCGTCAGCTCGTCGGTGCTGAACCATCCGCCGAAGTAGGCGAACGC
>DATFVD010000140.1:0-6440 GCA_035260505.1 Terriglobales bacterium | reverse complement strand
GCCCATCACGCCGCAGGAGCGCGTGATGATTGATTACGTGGTGAAACTTACCAAAGACGCGACCAAGGTCTGGAAGGACGATCACGAAAAATTACGGGCCGCAGGTTTCGAGGATCAGGCGATCCTGCAGATCACGCTGATCGCGTCCTGGTTCAATTACATTAATCGCGTAGCCGACGCGCTCGGCGTGGGGCGGGAGCCGTAAGCGGCCGCTGAAGGGGAATTTGATTCTGAGAAGTTGCGGTATCGCTAATGCGATACCCGGATACGAATCTGTTTGTGGCTGAGCGGCGGCGCTCGCCTATCACTCGTTGGCCACCCGGCGGTGCGGTCGCACTGCCAGACAACGGGCGAAGATCGCCGCAACCTGCGGAATCTCCTCTTCATTCAGGCGAATCGCGCTCCCCAGTTTCTTTAATGCTGCATTCAGTGGGGCAGGCTGCCCTCCCGTCAGTTCCACGACTTGTTGCCACTCCCGGGCAACCGGAATGCGCTCGTCGGTTTCGGCGTCGTCGCAAAACTGATCGGCCGCTTCCGGAGGAGTTCCGTACTCGTCGGCGACATCCTCGTGAAAGTAGCCCCGCAGGAAGGTATGCAGCGCGGGAAAGTTGGCGGCGGTGATTTCCGGTTTCGAGTTCATGAGCGGCACTCCGGATAAGAAGTCAAGACATAGTAACCGTTGGGTCCGGCATATTGCAGGTCGTATTTAAGAACGACCAGCGCGTGCGCGCATGGACGTGACTGGTTCTCGCCACGGTTGATGGTGCGACCGATCGGAGTTTTGCTGTCGTAGTCCAACACCAGGTTGGGATGTCCACCGGGGCGGTTGAGCCAACTCTGGATTCGTTCCTGCGATTGGGCGATCGCCGCCCCTACGGCATGCTCAGCGGCCGCGCGGTCGGTGTAGGTCGACGCGCCGGTGATGTGGCGTTCCCGCTCCAGACGGTCGCGCAGTTGCTCGTCGGTCTGCCCAACATGCTTTCGCAGAATGTGTCCGCCGGCGGCCTCGTCATGGCTGAGGTCGCGCACCGGACCATTCGTCTGGCCGATCTCCAGTCGCGCGGCCGAACTGGCGCTACTCGTGGAAGCTGGCGGCTGGCACGAGATCAGGCCGCACAGTCCCATTGCGAAGACGATGCGAACTAGTACTCGAACTATCATTCGAATCATGACGGGTCGAATTCTAAGGAATTCAGTCATCCAACTCCAGATTACGGGTCGGTGTGCCGGTCATCCCGTACAGTTTATGTTCTGCAACATTCCCGGCCTGTAAAGTTGTGGGAATTGTGCTACTAAACAGGGTGTGCGGGCAAGTGTGCTGGATACGCTGGACGATTTCGAGCGCTGGGGCGGCGACTGCGCCTACGTGTTTCCCCGGGGATACCGGCGAGAGCGCTGGAACTACTCGCGCGTCGCCGGAGTGGCGTGTCAGTTTGCCCGCGAGCTCGAAGCGCGCAATATCGCAAAGGGCGATGCGGTGCTGTTGTGGAGTCCGAACTGTGCCGAGTGGGTGGCGGCGTTCCTGGGATGCGCGCTTTGCGGGGTAATTGCTGTCCCCGTCGACGATGCCGCCGGACCTGATTTTGCGCGCCGGATCAGCGCGATGGTGCGCACGAAGCTGGTGTTGTGTCCGCGCGAACGGACCTCGATCTTCCAAGAACTCGAGGGTATCGCGGTGATCGACCCAGTCGATCTCGAGGCCGCAGTCGCAAAACGTCCGGCTGCGCGCTTTCGTCCAGCTCAGATTCTGCCTTCCGATCCGCTCGAAATTGTTTTCACGTCCGGCACCACGGCCGAGCCGAAGGGAGTGCTGCTCACCCACGCCAATGTGGTCGGCAACCTCGTCCCGATCGAAACCGAAATCAGAAAATACCTGAAGTACGAACGGCTGGTGCATCCGATTCGCTTCCTGAACCTGCTGCCGTTGAGCCACGTCTTCGGACAGTTCCTGGGAATTTTTCTTCCACCGCTGCTGGGGGGTACGGTCGTTTTTGAAAACACATTCAACCCAACCGCAGTCATGACGACGATCCGCCGGGAACGGGTCTCGGTGTTGGTGGCCGTGCCGCGCATGATCGAGTCGCTGAAGCAGAAGATCGAACGCGATCTCGACGCAGGCTTTGATAGCTCGGGTGGTGGCAGCAAGAATTTTGCCGCGCGTTATGCCGCAGCCGAAAGGCAGCACTTTCTGCGGCGCTGGTGGACCTTCCGGGATGTGCGTCGTCGGTTCGGATGGAAGTTCTGGGCCATGATCAGCGGGGGCGCCGCGCTGGATCGCGAAACGGAGGAATTCTGGCATCGCCTGGGATACGCCGTGGTCCAGGGATATGGATTGACAGAGACGACTTCGCTGGTCAGCTTGAACCATCCCTTCCATACCAGTCGCGGCTCCATCGGCAAGATCCTGCCGGGGCGTGAAATCAAGCTGGCGGACGATGGAGAAATTCTGGTACGCGGCAGCGGCGTCGCCAGCGGCTACTGGAACGGGCGCGAACTGCAACCGGTGGCGCGTTTGGAAGATGAAGGCTGGTATCGCACCGGCGACCTGGGCGCGCTCGACGAGCAAGGCAATCTTTTTTTCAGGGGCCGAAAAAAAGAAGTGATCGTCACGCCAGCGGGCATGAACATTTATCCCGAGGATCTCGAGGCGGCATTGCGTGGCCAGAAGGAGGTTCGGGATTGCGTGGTCGTGGGACTGGAGCGCGGCGGAAATGCCGAGCCCTGCGCGGTGCTGATTCTGCGCGACCGGAAATCCAAAGCTCAGGCAATCGATAAGGAGACTGGCGACGTGAAGACCATCGTGCAGCATGCCAACGAAACACTGGCCGAATATCAGCGCATGCGCAACTGGTTCGTCTGGCCCGACGAAGATTTCCCCCGCAGTTCCACGCAGAAGCCGCGCCGCAACTTGATTCGCGATGCGGTGGAAGCGAGTCTCCGCGGGCGGGCACCTGCCAATGCCGCCAGCCCGCTGGCAGAACTTTTGACGCGAATCACTGGGCGCAGCATCCAGAACATGCAGAGCCTGACGCCGGACGCGAACCTGGAAAGCGGGCTGGGACTAAGCTCTCTCGATCGAGTCGAACTGCTCAGCGCGCTCGAAGACCGATACCAGATCGACCTGAGTGAAGCGGAGTTTGCGAATGCAGCAACCGTCGGCGATCTGGAAAAACTGCTGCAGGGCGAGGTATGGAGACGGAGGTCCGCACCGCCCCAGCGGGGCGTAGCCCCGCCACCACACAAACGTGATTCTGAGTCTCTACGCGAGTTTCACTATCCCCGCTGGGCTCTTCGCTGGCCGAGTACGTGGCTGCGCCTGGCGTCGCATTATCTGCTGGCGCGCCCGGCGGTGTTTCTTCTGGGATGGCCCCGCGTGACCGGACGGGAGAACCTGCGGGGTGTTCACGGGCCACTGCTCGTCATCTCGAACCATGTTGCCGATGTCGACGTGGGCATCATCCAGACGGCGCTTCCCGCGCGCATCCGCCACAAGCTGGCGACCGCAACCGGCGGCGAGGCGCTCGAAAAGTTGCGCTCGCCAGGTCCGGATCGCGTCTGGTTCAAACGCATTTACGATCGCGTGCAGTGGGCGTTCGGTGTCGCGCTGCTTAATCTGTTCCCGCTGCCGCGCCAATCCGGATTCCGGAAGAGCTTTGCCTACGCCGGAGAGGCCGTCGATCGGGGGTACAGCGTGCTGGTGTTTCCCGAGGGAAGGCACACGGAAGACGGCAAGCTCCGCACGTTCCGCACGGGAGTCGGCCTGCTTGCCAACAATCTGCGCATCCCCATCCTGCCGATGCGGATTGATGGTTTGTATGAAATCAAGAATACGGGGAAGAAGTTTGCGGCGCCCGGAAAGATTCTAGTGCGTATTGGCAAGCCAATGCAGTTCGCGCCAGAAAGCGACCCAGAGGAAACCGCGCGGGCGCTGCAAAAGGCGGTTGAGGGCCTGTAGTGTCCCGGTTTGTAGGGACGGGCCGGGCGGGGGCGCCCGGCTCTCCACAACCGGAAAAACAAAAGGCCGGGCGATTGTGCCCGGCGTTTCGTATTGAAAAACTGTCAATCGCTGAGTTGAGCTAGATCAGTTTTCCATTAACCTCGATTTCATGGTGGCGCAAAACGTCACATCACCCAAGCGAGCCCTTCCAGTTCGCGCTCCAGCACCGGCAGAGAACAGCCCGCCATTTCCACCCGGCCGGCGGCGTCGATAGCAGCCTGCTGCGAAACCCCATAGCCACGTCCCATCAAAAAAACCTGCAGCAACTCCGCTGCTTCGCGGGAATCCACCATGCCGCCCTGGACCAGGTCGTTTCGCAAGGCACATAATTCCGTCACCGTAAATCTTTCTTTCATGGCCATTCTCACTTTCGACCCCCTACCGTTGCTCAATTAGATTCATCGGCAACCTGCTTCGTTACATGCAATCGAAATGCCGGAACTTTGGTACACCATCGGAGCCCGGCTGGTTGAGACCTCCATCTCTTAGAACCCAAGATTTTGCAAAAGGTTGCGCGGATATTGCCGGTGAGCGAGAGGAGGACAAAACAGCGGTATGTGTCGCAAGAGTGACACTAAGTGTCGCTTTGGGGCTGGAAGCCGAACTGTGTCGGGTGGTGTGGCGGCTCTGGTTTCAGGCCGCGTCGATCTTAGCGGCATCCACCAGCATGATGGGGATGTCGTCCTGAATGGGGTATACACGGCGGCATTCGGCGCATTTCAGACTTGCCCCGTTCGCATTCAGAACCACCGGTTTCCTGCAAACCGGACAGACCAACATGTCGAGCAAATCCTGAGAGATCATTGCGGCTTTATTGTAGCGCGACTGCAAGCAGGAGGGCGGAGCTTCGCTCCGCTGGGCGGACGAAGGCGTCCGCCCCTACGCGAGCATTTCTTCGCGATGCGATAGAATCGCCTTTCAATTCACTGCACACTGGAGCGAGGTGGATGGCAGCCAGGATTCTTGACGGTACCAAAATAGCCGCTGAAATCCGTGCGGAAGTCGCCACCCAGGCAAAAGCCATGGCCTTGTCGGGCCTGCGTCCGGGGCTCGCCGTGGTCCTGGTCGGGCATAATCCTGCATCGGAGGTCTACGTTCGCGGCAAGGTGAAGAGCTCGCAGGAAGTCGGCCTCTACAGTGAACAACATACGCCTCCGGAAAGCGCTAGTACCGAAGAACTGCTTGCGCTGATCGCAGACTTGAACCGGCGGGACGAAATCGACGGCATCCTGGTGCAGTTGCCGCTGCCCGCGCACGTTGATGCCAAGAAGATTCTGCTGGCGGTCGATCCCGCGAAAGACGTTGACGGCTTTCATCCCATGAATGTGGGCTACCTTTCCACGCAGCGGTCTGGTCTCGTGCCCTGCACTCCGGCCGGGGTCATGGAAATTCTGCAGCGCAGCGCGATCCCAGTCGCAGGGCAGGAAGCCGTGGTCGTCGGACGCAGCGACATTGTCGGCAAGCCCGTTGCCATGCTGTTGCTGAATCAGAACGCCACCGTCACTGTCTGCCACTCGAAGACACGTGATCTGCCCGAAGTGTGCCGGCGGGCCGACATCCTGGTGGCGGCGATTGGACGCGCCGGCATGATTACGCGGGACTATGTCAAGCCCGGAGCCACGGTGGTCGATGTTGGTATCAACAAGATCACCGACCGAAAGGAATTCGACCGCTTCTTTTCTGGAAACAAGAAGCGCGAAGAAACGTTTCTGGCCAAAGGCTCGACCCTGGTTGGCGACGTTCACCCCGAGGTCGCCGAAGTCGCCGGAGCGATCACGCCCGTCCCCGGAGGCATCGGCCCGATGACTATTGCCATGCTGATGGCCAACACGGTAAAAGCCGCAATGCTGCGGCGTGGAGTCAGGCACCCCGAGTTGAGCCGGGCGTAGGTATCCATTGCTGAAACTCGGCCTCACCGGCGGCATCGCGAGCGGGAAATCAGTTGTCGGCGAGATATTTGTCAAACTCGGCGCGCACCTGATTCAGGCCGATGCGGTTGCGCACTCGCTCATGCAGCCCGGTCGCGCGGTCTATGAGGAAGTCGTCCGCGGCTTTGGCCGCGAAATCCTGAATTCCGATGGAAGCATCAACCGTCCCCGGCTGGCGGAAGCGGCGTTCGGCACACCCGGCGGCGGGCCCCCGCGCTTTAAGGAACTCAACGAAATTGTCCATCCCGCCGTGATCGACCACGAAAATAAATGGATGGAGGAAATCGGCCGGCGCGATCCGAAGGGCATCGCTATCGTCGAAGCTGCGCTCATCCTCGAATCTGGCGGCGCCGGCCGTTTTGACCACTTAATCGTCGTGACCTGCCAGCCCGAACAGCGCATTCAGCGTTTCGCCCGCCGCCTTGGAATTTCCGAAGATGCCGCCCGAGCTGAAGTAGCTCCCCGCATGGCGGCACAGATGCCGGACGAAGAAAAAATCAAAGCTGCCGATTTCG
>DATFVD010000139.1:0-4838 GCA_035260505.1 Terriglobales bacterium | reverse complement strand
GAGGAGGGCGTGGACACGAGGACCATCGAGTACTGGTCGGGTACGCGCCGGCTGCTGTACAACCCGTGCAGCACGACGCATTTGTACTTGGCGCTGTCGATGCCGCACGACGACGCCGCGGCGCGCGCGCTGCCGGTCGACAAGGCGCTCTGGAAGCAATCCTTCCCGCATCTCGCGCCGCTCATCGAGCGCATCGGCGAGGAGGGCCGCTACGATCGCTTCGAGTACATCCGGCTCAAGCGCTGGTCATCCGGGCGCGTCGCGGTGATCGGCGATGCCGCGCATGCCATCCCGCCGAACATCGGGCAGGGCGCCGGCTGCGCGATGATGAATGCGCTCTCGCTCGCCGTGTACCTCGAGCGTCACTCCGCTATAGAGACGGGACTGCAAGCCTGGGAGCGCGCCGAGCGGCCGCTCACCAACCATACGCAACGGATTTCCCGGCTCTACGGAATGCCGACGTTCTGGCCGGCGCGGCTGCGCACGCTGTTCTACTCGCTTGCCGGAAGCTCTCGCTGGCTGACGGCGCAGCGCACCCGCACGGCGCGCCACATACCGACAGGAACTACTTGAGCCAGCCCTTTTCCGAGATGTCGAAGATCACCCCGTCGGGGTCCTTGAACTTCACCTCGAAGTTGGCCTCTTCCTTCGACTTTCCCAGGGTGAAGAAAAACTTCCCGCCCGCCGCCTCGATGCGCTTCTTGGTCGCCTCGACGTCGTCGACCTGAAAGCCGAAGTGATGCGCGCCGACGAAGTTCGCGGCGTCCTTGAGTCCGGAGCCCGATTCGCCCTTGTACTTGAGCAGCGCGAGGTTGATGACGCCGTCGCTGAGGTAGATCCCCGAGCCCATCTCGAGGTGCTCCTCGCCGACGCGCTTCAACTCGAACACCTTCTCGTAGAACGCGGCGGCCTTCTCGAGGTCCTTCACCACCACCGCAATGTGCCGCAGCTTTGCCATCGCTCCAGTATAAGACAGGAGCTAAGGCGTGACCTGATTAGTGGCTCGGGTCCGGATAAAGCGCTGCAAATGTCTCCAGACAGAGCCAGATTAAATGGAACGCGATCGCCACTCGGACAATTCCGAGCGCCGCCATCGACTCGAAGACATCCAATGAAGACAGAGCCGCGATTAAAGGGGGACAGTGCGCCAGCGCTCCAACCACATTCCATTTCCTCGCATTCGCTTGTCGCGAGCCAAGAACCAGCAACACCGCAATGATCGTCATCAGCAGATAGGCCTGGATCAGCCCAACCCAGACCATGGGGTTGTGCTGCATGAAACCAAACAGGCCGGCTCCAGTCTGCCAGCCGACGGTCGTGGCGACAGCACTGCCCAACGCCACCAGCATCAAAATCGTGCCGTGGATTTGCAGCAGCCGCCGCCGAAAGCTGGCAATACTCATTGCTCGCCCTATCGCAAGGGGAGCCAGCGCGGCAGCATCGAGGCGAGCACGCCATCCTTGAGCACAAAGTGATGGTATAGCGCGGCGAGCGCGTGCAATCCCGCGAGCCAGAGGATCGCATCGCCGAGCCACGTGTGCAGCATGGCGATTTTCGCGCCCAGATCGTGTGAGAGCCCCAGGAGCGGCGCAATCTCAACGCCGCCGAGCAGCGTCAGCGGATGGCCCTCGAGCCACGCACCGGCGATCGCGGTGAGCGGAAGCGCAAAGAGAAGCAGATACAGCGCCCATTGCACGGCTTTCGCCGCTATGCCCATCCAGCGCGAAACCTGCGGCGGGTCCGGTTGGCTGTCGACCATCCGCCACAGCACGCGCATCACCACCAGCCCGAATACGCAGATTCCCAGCGTCTCGTGGAGCTGGCGGTCGAAATCGCGGGCGGGCGAATACACGCGCTCCTCGGATCCTCCCGGGCCATACAGGAACGCGATCAGGACGAGGATCGCGGTGACCCAATGGATCGCCTGGGCGACATTCCCGTAGCGCACGAGCGAGCGTTGTCCGCTCACGAACCTGCGCTCAGGCGTCACTTCGCACAAGAGGAACCAGAAACGTGTGAATCAATCCCATGACAAGAACACCTCCTACGACTGCCGCAAATCCAAGAGGCGCGTATGCAGATTTCATCAAAGCAAAGCCGCCCAGGAAAGCCGGGACCGCGGAGAAGATGCCGATCCAGTGTGCCGATACCATTCGGCCGCACGACTGACAGCTAACTGCACGCCCAGGACCGAGTGACGACTTGCGCCAGAGGCTCATGGCAGGGCGGCCGCAGTAAGGACACTTGACCATTATTAAGGTGCACGAACGGCCGTATTGAGCAGCGAGGTCAACTGCTGCGCCTGGTAGCTGGCAAAACTCTTTGCAACGAACTCCACTCTTACCTCACCAACCGTTCGCTCGATGCGTGCACCAAACATTGCGGCCTTGAAGCCGCCGTGACGGAACATTCGATAGACAAAGAAACCTATCACTCCAGCGAAGACGGCAAAGAAAATGACTTCGAAGCCTAAATCCATCACAGACCTCCCCTACGCCCATAAGCGTCCGCGCTCGAACGCGCGGTTAGAGTCACACTATTCGACAACCTCGTAGTGCTTCACCCTTGGATCGTATTCGACCATCATTCTCTGGACTTGGTCCGGAACCACCGCGGCTTCGAGGTCGCTTCCGGAGAACTTTGCAATGGCTTCCAGAGACGACCACCGCGTCACAACGAGAAACTCTACCCCGGTAGCTACGATGCGTCTCAGTATGGACGCGTCAACAAAGCCTTCGATCTTCCGAAGGGCAGGGAATGTTTCGTGGATCAGGTGCGCTTCGTACGCTTGAGCAGCCTCGCTGCGCGCTAGGCCCCGCCATTGACGCGAAATCATTGAGCACACGCTCCAGTTTGCAGAGGGGTTCTACTGACGTCTAACGTCCGCGCTCAGCCGCGGGCCAAGCGCGTTGCGCGAGGACCGTCGGTTGGAACGCGTGGCTGGGAGGCAAATGCGAGTCAGCCACGGCCGATGACATAGGTCATAAGGAGAAGCGGACCGCCAATCGTCAGTACAAGGCAGATCGCCATCGACGCGTTACGTCTGTACTTCTTCAGCCCGATAAGGCACAAAGCAGTATCTACGACACCGAATCGGTTTTCTCTGCTGATCAATAAAGCGAGCACCGCGGCTCCGACGAAGAATAAGCCGGCAGCTATATTCCAGGCGAGCCAGTGCGTTTCAAGTATCTGCTGCATGATTAGCTTCGCATCATTGTCATGCCGCCCAACGTTCGCGTTTTGCCGCGCGGCGTAGCTGCAAGCCTAGCGCACTCTTCAGCCCAGCGACGCGAAGCCTGGATTGAAGGCGACTTCCCACAAGTGGCCGTCTGGATCCTGGAAGTAGCCTGCATAGCCGCCATAGAACGTTGACTGCGCCGGTTTGACAAGCTTCGCGCCCGCTTGCTCTGCCTGACGCATGACAGCGTCCACTTCTTGCTGCGATGACACGTTGTGGCCAATGGAGAACTCGAGCGCGCTTGATGCTTGTAGAGCTAGACCGCTATCCACTGAAAGGCTTTTGCGCGGCCACAGCGCCAGCTTGAGGCCCGGCTGCAGATTGAAGAAGGCAACTGCGCCATTTTCGAACTCCGTGCCAATGATGCCCTTTGTGCTGAAGCCGAGACCATCTCGGTAGAAAGCCACAGCGCGTTCGAGATCATCGACGCCGAGGGTAAGTAGAGTGATATGCGGGTTCATAGAGGCGTTCGGCGGCTTCAGCCGGTGTAGGGGCCCTTGACTTCGCCCCAGCCCCACTTGGGCATAGGAGAGTTCTGATCAACCGTGGCGCCGGTCTGCGAATTGATGACCGCCAACCGCGAGCCCCACTCCAGGTAGCCGACCAGCGCGGACCTGAACTCGGGGTCATCCGGCATGCGCAGCTCGTCCGCCGTCTCAAGCAGCAGACTTACCCAGCGACGCCGCTGATCTTGAGTGAGATGGCGATCGAGGTGTCGCTGGATCATGTGGGGGTGGCCGCCGTGCCTCTCGCTGTACGCGGTAGGGCCGCCGAGCACTTCGGCGAGAAACGCGGCTACATGGCTCGGATGGTCAGCGCCCATGTGTGCGAAGACCGGCGCGAGCAGAGAGTCGTCCTTGACGTGCTCGTAGAACCGCGTGGTCAGACGGTTCAGTGCCTCGATGCCACCGAGCCAGTCGTAAAGGCTTGGAATGCTTTGATTGGACTCGGCGTTCGGTGCCATGTTAGACCTTGGCCTTTTCCATCGCCAGCACATGTGCCAGCGCAATCATTACCAGGATCGCTACCGAAACCGGCCATGGCGCAACGATTCCGGTTGCCGCGGTGAACGTAAGATTTGCGTAGAGTGACAATGTGGCGTAGCAGAGCCCCGTACCGGTCATCGCCCAGCGCGACCAAACTTCACCGCGCCGAAAGGGACCGAACAGCACGAATGTCATGGCGAGCGCCATTGAGAGAATGCCGGCCGCATCAACGCGGTAGGACGTAAGGAATGCAATCTGATAGCTGGGAGACATCGCGCTCAGCGATTGCCCGAGGGCCAAAGCGTGATACCCGGTGAGCTCGCTTTTGAAAAGGTAACGTAATCCGAAGCCGTAGAGACCAAGTATCACCAGCAGATACATCGCAAATGACGCCTTGTGTCGCTTGCTCATTGGAGCATCCTTCGCTGAAGCCTCGATGGAAGGGTCAGGCCCCGGGTCCGTGGCAAACCACTTCGATGTTGTGCCCGTCCGGACCAATGACGAAAGCTGCATAGTAGTTCGCGTGGTAGTGCGGGCGCAGACCAGGCGCACCATTGTCTTTGCCACCCGCCTCCAGAGCCGCGCGATAGAAAGCTTCGACTTGCTGGCGATTC
>DATFVD010000138.1:0-2736 GCA_035260505.1 Terriglobales bacterium | reverse complement strand
GGCGCCCTCTTGTGCTTCGACATGAACAATGTCCGGTACCTGACCGCAACCCACATCGGGACCTGGGCGCAAGACAAGGCGAATCGCTTCACCCTCCTTCCGCAAAATGACGAGCCGATTTTGTGGGATTTCGGATCGGCTGCGAAGCACCACCAGTTGCATTGTCCATGGCTCGGAGAGCGGTCGCGCGCGGGAATCTCCATGTTGCGTGGCGCCATGACGCCGGAGATGGGGCGCGCCGAAGATGTGGCAAAGAAAATTCGCATCGAGCTGGAAATGCGCGGCCTGCACAAAGAGCCCGTGGGTATCGACATCATCGAATTGCCGGTCCTGTTCGCGCTCCAGAAAGAAGGAATCAAAGTCGTCGATGGGCAGGCGCTCATGTCGGAAGCGCGTCTCATTAAAACGCGTGACGAGATCAGTTTGCTCAACCACTCCGCCATGATGGTCGATGCCGCGTACGACGAGCTCTATCGAGCTATGAAGCCCGGCATGAGCGAAAACCAGGCGGTGGGCCTGGTCAGCAAAGTTCTCTACGATCTCGGCTCCGAGTACGTGGAAGCTGTGAACGCAATTTCAGGAGAGCGCTGCAATCCGCATCCGCACGTTTTCTCAGACCGCGTGCTGCGTCCGGGAGACCCCGTCTACTACGACATTCTCCACTCCTACATGGGATACCGCACCTGCTACTACCGCTGCTTTACTATCGGATACGCCTCGCACGCGATGAACGACACGTACAAGCGGTGCAGGGAATACCTCGACGCGGCGATTGAACTCGTCCGTCCGGGGCGAACTACGGCCGAGATTGCGTCCGTGTGGCCGAAAGCGCAGGAGTTCGGTTTCCCGAACGAAGAAGCGGCTTTCGCGTTGCAGTATGGTCACGGGATTGGCCTCGCGATCTGGGAGAAGCCAGTGATCAGCCGCCTCGTGTCGCTCGAACATTCCTGCGAAATCAAACCCGGCATGGTGTTTGCTCTCGAAACTTTCTGGCCCTCGACCGATGGCTGGAGCGCCGCTCGCATCGAGGAAGAAATCGTAGTCACGGAAACTGGCCACGAAGTCATCACGCGCTTCCCGGCCGAGGAGTTGCTGGTCGCGGGCCGGCACTATTTCACCGTGGATGGTCCGCTTCCCGCGATTCGAGAAACGGAATCAAAACCAAGCACGCGCGTGCGCGAGATGATCGAAGCAAGCGCCAGGCAGGAACGAGTTGGCGTAGGCGACTGAGAAGCATTCCTGTTGAGACGCGGCTTGCCGCGTCTCAGCCGGGCGAGGACGTCCGGCACTCCACCGGCAAATCTTGATCGAGAACAGAATTCAAATATGGCGATCAGTGTCGTTATGCCCGCACTCGAAATGGCCCAGGAAACTGGCAAGCTCATTTCGTGGCTGAAAAAAGAAGGCGAATCCGTCGCCAAAGGCGAGCCGCTGCTCGAGATCGAAACCGACAAAGCGGTGATGGAGATCGAATCACCTGGCGACGGCGTCCTGGCCGGCGTCAAGATCGAGGCTGGAGCGGAAGTGCCGGTAGGTCAAACCATCGCGTGGATCGTGCGTCCTGGAGAACTTCCTCCGTGGGATGAAGTGGCCATCGAATCTGGAAGAAAGACCACCGCCGTTCTCGCGGCCTCTGCGATCTCAACAGCGGCATCGGCAAATCAATCGGCGACTCCAGCGCAATCCTCAGCGCCATCCACCGCCCAGCCCGTTAAGATTTCCCCCAAAGCCCGTCGTCTAGCCAGTGAACGCGGCGTCAATCTCGCCCACGTCCGCGGCTCGGGCGCCGGCGGAGAAATCCTTGCTTCCGACATTCTCGCCGCTGCGGAATCCAAAGCCGCGCCATCGCCCACTACAGCTGACGGCGCCAGTCCCGTCTCTCGCCTGATGGCCGAGCGCACAACGCAGAGCTGGACGACTGTCCCCCATTTTTTTGTTACCCGCGAGGTGGACGCAGGCGCTCTGAACGATACGCGGCAGAAGGTCGGGCCAGAAATTGAAAAATCGCGCGGACTGAAACTTACGCACACCGATCTACTGGTAGCGCTGGTTGCCCGCGTCCTGCTCAAGCACCCTCGCGTGAACGCAAGCTGGACGGGTGAAGGTGTCCAGACAAATCCCGAAATCAACATCGGATTAGCCATGGCAGTCGACGATGGAGTGGTGGCGCCGGTAATCCATAATGCCTCCAACGCCGCGCTAGCCGAGATCGCGGTGCAGCGCCGCGACCTTACAGAACGGGCGCGCAGCGGCAAGTTGCGTCCGGCCGATATCGCGGGTGGCACCTTCACGATCAGCAATCTCGGCATGTTCGGAGTGGACGCCTTCACCGCGATTATCATCCCGCCCCAGGCCGCGATTCTTGCAGTCGGACGTATCGCGGAACGAGTCGTGCCGGTCAGTGTCGGCCTTGATTCTCGCCCCGGTGTCCGTCCCATGATGACCTTGACCCTTTCAAGCGATCACCGGGTAGTGGATGGTGCACGGGCTGCGGAGTTTCTCCGGGACTTGGCCGAGGCTATCGCCAACCCACAGCAATGGCTAGGCTGACCTCACCGCCTGATCTGAGTTAAAATCGCCCGCTGGCATTCCTGCGGGGGTCTTAAATGTTCACAACAGTGTGTCAAAGCTTTGTGGGTCGGACGAGAATTATCTGGCTGGGAATCCTATTGGCCGTTCCGATGTACGCCCAGGACGCGCCGTCCAAAGTCAGCGGGCAAGTTTTGCCGCCGCCAG
>DATFVD010000137.1:0-12218 GCA_035260505.1 Terriglobales bacterium | reverse complement strand
AGGCTTCGCGCTCGCGGTGTAGATCGCCGACGCGTCCGCTCCCTGCGATCGCTTCATCCGACCGCACGGCCCTGCATTTCCTCGAAGTAGCCGATCGTCAACTTCCTGGGGACTGAGACCGCGCCCTCGTCGGGAGTTTCCTCGCCAACCACCATACGGAATAGTGTTGTCTTGCCCGCCCCATTGGGACCGACGAGCCCGATTTTTTCGCCGGGATTCAACTGAAACGAAGCATCCGCGAAGAGCAACTGCTTGCCATACTGCTTATTGATGTTTGAGAAAGAGATCATTTTGAAGGAGCAACTCGCGGTACGCTGCCTCTCCCAGTGTAGCCCGGGCCCATTCGACAGGCTCAGGGCAAGCCTTGGATGGGCCACACGGCCCACACCCTAGAAGTTTTCTGGGAATTCTCTCGCTGCCCTAAAAACAGTCGCCACTTCAATCAACTCATCTTGAACCCTGTACACCACGCGAAAACGTCCAACGATGACTTCGCGAATTTCAGGTTCATCTCGCTCCGGCACAATACGTCCCGAGCGGGGGAAACGGATCAACTGCTCGACAGCAGAAAAGATGCGCGCGATGGTCAGACCTGCATAATGTTCAGAATCTTTGGCAATGTATTCGCGGATAGCGTCAAGATCGCGCAGCGATTGTGGCGACCATAGAATGCGCATTACAGTCCAAAGCGATGTTTGGCCTGATCGTGCGGAATGCCCTGCGACCGATCGAGCTCGGCCAATCCAGTTTCGACTTTGGCCAGAAATACGAGCCGTTCAATGGCATCGTCGATGGTGGCATTTGGCGGCATCGCCTGGAGAGCCTCGATAATGCGGTCGCGGGTAAATGGCTCCTGCATGGCTTAATTGTAAACACATTTCGCGGTAGGTGGAACTACATGCGTAACGACCGATACCCACGAGCCAGAACCGGGTTCGAATCGGCCGGAAGAGCGTTGTCTTGCCCGCCCCATTGGGACCGACCAGCCCAACTTTTTCGCCGGGATTCAACTGAAACGAAGCATCCACGAAGAGCAACTGCTTGCCATACTGCTTATTGATGTTTGAGAAAGAGATCATTTTGGAGGAGCAGCTCGCGACACCGTGCCTCTTCCAGTGTAGCCCGGCCAGAAAATTGCTGGCCAACGCTGGCGTTGGATTATTGAAGGGTTGCCCGTTATCTGACCAGAATCCGAAACCGTCCAGATCGCGAGCGCAATGGCGCATTTACGATACCGATCTGGAAGTATTGCAAATTCAGGAGTAAGCTCCTGTGCGTGAAAACAGAAGCCCTTATCCACGCTCGATGGCATGTCTTGTTGTGCGCCCTTTTCTGTTTGCTCGCGATACTGCCCTTCGGGTACGCGCAAAGCATTACCGAACTCAAGAGCAAGGCTGAGGACGGTGATGTACAAGCCCAATTGGCTCTTGCCAAGGCGTATGACCTAGGTGAGGGAGTCCCGAAGGATGAGGAGAAAGCCGTGCAGTGGTGGGAGAAGGCTGCGGAGCATGGCAACGTATCAGCGCAGGTCAGCCTTGGAGGGGTTTATTCCCTAGGAGCGGGCGTTCCAAAGAACTACGCTGCAGCCGTGCGCTGGTGGAAGAAGGCCGCCGAGCAAGGCGATATAACGGCTGAAGGCAATCTCGGAACGGCGTATGGCTTGGGAATGGGCGTTCCGAAAGACGAAGCGGAAAGTGTGCGCTGGCACACCATGGCTGCCGAAAACGGCAACGCAGCTTCCCAGTTCAGCCTCGGAATGTTCTATCTCCAGGGCACCGGAGTCCCGAAGGACGAGGCAGAGGGAGTCAAGTGGCTGCGCAAGTCGGCCGATCAGGGCAATGCTGCCGGTCAGTTCTGGCTTGGAGCTGCGTATTCCGCTGGCACAGGCGTCGCAAAGGACAACGCCGAAGCTTTGCGTTGGTATCGAAAGGCAGGCGACCAAGGCTACGCAGCGGCTCAATACAACCTCGGACAGGCCTACAACTTAGGAAACGGAGTCGAAAAGGATACCGCCGAGGCCGCCCGGTGGTGGCAGAAGGCTGCCGAACAAGGCCTTGCGAAGGCTCAATATAATCTCGGTCTGGCTTATCACGATGGTATAGGCGTACAAAAGGACAACGCACAAGCCTATTTCTGGATAGCCCTTGCTGCGACATCCCTCGAACAGGGATTCGTGAAGGACCATCGCGACAAAGCCGAAGCGCTGCTCACAGCCGCTCAGCTTGCAGATGTTCAGGAACGCATTCGCAAATGGGAAGAGGCGCATCCGGCCACGCAGATAGCCTCATTAAATTCCTTACCAAGCGTCCCGCAGGATCAGCAACAACACACTCAAACCCAAGACCACCCGCAAGGACAGGGAGTCAGGCCCGTATTTATCAAAGCAGCAACCTGTGATGGAAAACTCGCGTCTGTCTTGTTCTCTTCTTTCAAAGAGGCAATCTCAACGTCGCAGCGACATGAGCTAGTTCGAGATCTGAGCGACAATGGCAAAATGGACACGGTACTAACCATCCAAATGGCCTGCGAAGAGCATAACAACTCTGTGTCGGTCAAGAGCGCCTACGGGATGGCGAAGTGTTTCGGTCCTAAGAACTGCCATGCAGCGTTAGACGGCCGCACCGAGAATGTTCTTTCGTGCGACCCGAACGGTGAGCCTATATGCGGCAAAGAACTTTTTAAAGAGTTCGAATATGTGTTAGCCACTACCGGGATCAGTGTGAAATTGGAGTGAATGAAAGAAGCGCAATGAGGTGGTGTCCATTTCAGAGCGCAGGCGGGCCCCACACTATCCCCTTCCGTACCGTCGCTGTCGGTCGCGGTAAGTCACCGAGAGATATAATTCGCGCGTGCAACAACCTATGCGGCATGTAATGGCGCTCCGCGTTTCCAAAGCGGTTCTCGTTTTTGGTATCGCACTTTTCTACACGATTCTGGTCCTAAACAACCTCACGGATTACGGCTCCAACTATGAGTTTGTCCGCCACGTCCTGATGATGGAATCAACCTTTCCGGGGAACCACCTCATGTGGCGCGCCGTCAATTCGCCGCTGGTACATACGGTCTTCTACATCGGCATCATCGCCTGGGAATCAGTCACTATGGTTCTATGCTGGTGGGCTGGTGTTCGGTTGCTGAAATCGTATCGTGCGGACAGGGCGCAATTCGCCGCTGCGCAGAACGTCGCCGTGATTGCGCTGACGACGAGCCTGCTGATGTGGTTGGTGGCATTCCTAGATGTCGGGGGCGAATGGTTTCTGATGTGGCAGTCGAAAATGTGGAATGGGCAGGAAGGGGCATTCCGAATGTTTACCATCGTCGGTGTGGTGTTTTTGGTTGTGGTGCAACGCGAGCCAACTCCCGATTAGTCGGCTATCCTTCTTTTTTTGGGGGGGTACTTCATGTCGACCTCTTGATTCAGTTCATCGAAAGCTCGGAGCGCGGGGTGATTAAGTAAGTGCGTGAAATCGCCTGATTTCGACATCGAGGAACTTGTGAGTACCATTGGGTGTCTCAGTGTGTATGACTAGAATCATCGTCGTGGTCGCCGTGCTCACCGCAGCTGCCGCCGCACAAGGGTTCGACCCTTACAAGAAGCAGGTCGTGGACTACGGTGTGCCAAAGGATTTTCCCGGTAATCCCCATCACGATCAACTGATGTGCTTCTACTATCGCAGCCTGATGGTCAAGCAGCTCACGAACGAGTGGAACAAGGGGGCGCTATTTCTTTCGTTCTTGCGCTTCGACCAAACGCGACCACCGTGCGTCGAGGAACATTCGCCCGCCGAGAAGGTCCTCGGCTACCCCGAATGGGGCGGCTACTTCAGGGGGCTGGTTAAAGGCGACCTAGTCTTCTTCGACGCCGAGGACGGGCAGGATGGCGGCATGCCTTTCGCCGTATACGATAGCAAGACCCAGAAGAAGATCTTCGAGGATAATGCCTACTACGTTTGGATGTGGAACCAGAAGCTGCGGCCGCGGCCGTCGCCCTTCAATGACATTCGCGTCCGCACCACGCACGGCGGCAACGTAGTGCTCACCTACCTGCGAGTGGTGCGCACGGAGTGCGACATCCCCAACAAGGGGGCCGAGTGCTGGTCATCGCTTGGCCAGAAACTCGGACTGAAGACCGCCGCTCCCAGTTGCATCCGCTGGGAGGAGAACCAGACAGATGGGGCTTCCGCAGTCGCTTATCCCGTCGAAACATTATTGTTCCCTACGCCCGTGACAAAGACCATCAGCGGCCCCGTGAGGTGCTGGCCCGCGGATTAGGGCAGCACTTGGGATCGCCCAACCTGCAAGATGTGAAAAAATCAGTCAGGGCCGCAGATGAACTCCCATGAACGCGGATAACCTACGGTGTTTTCCATCGGCGTTCATCCGCGTTCATTGGTGCACCCACTGATTCGCCCGGGAAAGACTACGAGATGCGAAAAGGGTTTACGAGACAACCACAAAGGGACGAGCCCGCGACGCCAGTCAAGAACTACATAACGCGGAGCGGGCTGCAGCGCCTGAGAGATGAGCACAGGTTTCTGCTCACCAGGGAACGCCCGGCCGTGGTGGAGGTGGTGGCGTGGGCTGCCAGCAACGGCGATCGCAGTGAAAACGCCGACTATCAATACGGCAAGCGGCGGCTGCGGCAGATCGATGGGCGGATTCGCTTTCTCTCGAACCGAATCGAAGCCGCGGAAGTGGTGGACCCGGAAGCTCCGAGAGCGGGGCAGGCGGCGGCGAGGGCATTCTTCGGAGCGACCGTGCGCTATGCCAATGCCGCGGGAGTGTCGCGAGTCGTGAGCATCGTGGGCACCGACGAGATCGATCTCAACCGCAACCACATCAGTTGGGTGTCACCTCTGGGGCGCGCGTTGATGAAGTCGGCAGCGGGTGACAGCGTAGTCCTTCAATTGCCGGGCGGTACAGAACACCTGACCGTGCTGGAAGTGTGTTACGAGCGCATTGCTGTGGAACCGTTCCGTGAACCACCTGGATCCGAGGCCTCGGCAAAGAAACTCCCTCGCCGACGCTAAATCCACCTGACGAAAAAGAGACGAAACGGCACAGGTGGTGAAAGAGCGACGACTGGTGAAAGAGCGACGACCGTAATCGAGCGCTATCGCCGCTGACGAGAACGGATAAGGCCGGACCGCCGGGTTCGCAACAGCAGTCCGGCAGGTATCTACGGCGTCACTGCGCGTCAGCCACGTTTTCCACCCAAGCGAAGGCCTTATTCCGTCGACGAGACTGGCGGAGTTCCACTATCGATGAAGGTGTAGAACACAGCAACACGACCATCGCGTTCCTCCAGAACGTCCGTACCGGTATAGCGGAACGGTTGGTCAGGAAGTCCGCTCCCCCAACGACACATCCCGACATTGTGCATCGTGCGAATATCGCCAACCACCTTGTAGCGGTACTCCGGGATGCGCTTACGAATTTGCGACGCTGCCTCATTGACCGCCGCAATGCCGACCAGGCGGCCACCGGGGTGTATCCATACGCAATCTTCCGTATAAGCATTGCGCATCATGGCTTCGCGCTTCACTGGATCAAGCTCGATGAAGATCTCATCGAAGTTGTGGTGCATCAGTTCTGCAGCTGTCATAGTCCCCCTATTGTTTTCTCTTTGCCAGTGTAACGATCTTTCCTTTGACCTTCCCGGCCATTCTTCCTGCTGGCATTTCTCTCAAAATACTTAGAAGGAACAGAGAATGGCTTGTACGAAACGGCTATCATAGTATGAAAACGCTATGGGCGAGAGCCGCAAAAGGAGGACGACAGATGCAGGTTTCTGAGGGATCGGACACAGTTGAGTTTCGTTCTCCGCACGGTATGAAGGCGGCGCACAGCAGACTTGGAACCTTCGCCGGCATAGCGGTTCGTCACCTGCAGCATTTCAACCACCCAGGCCGTGCCTGGCACGATCTGTCGGGTCCGCAAGACACTCTCACAGTTGTGCTCGCGGAGATAGGCGGCAGATGTGAGGCCCGCACAAATCTGGATCGTCCCGCTGCCCTGGCACGTCAACGGCATAATCACATCAGTTTTGTCCCGGCAGAGATGAGGGTCTGGGGCTATACGGACAACATGGAGTCTGTACGCGAACTTCGCCTGAGCTTCGACAGGTTCAAGACCATGGAACGCACGGGCCCCTTTCCGGGTCTTCGATGAAGAGTCTGGACTTGCGGTCTTGAACAGTTCAGAAACTTCGGGTCTCTCAATCCAAGCGGGAGTGCAGACGGCACTCGCGATCGAAGAATGTCGATCCTGTGGCCGTCACCCTCGGGCCGATCTTCTGTGCAGGCGCAGTATCCGTACGATGCGGTCATCCGCTCCAAGGACTACGTCGGTGGGGCCATTTTCTTCTGTTACAACGACTATCGGACCCATGTTGGTGATCGTGGGGTCGGGTGCTGAAGCAGCGTGTTCATGGGGTGGTGGATGTCTATGGTCGCCCGAAACCCTCTTACGAAGTTTTGCGCGTCGAATCGAGTCCGATTGAATCGTTGTCCGTTGAAAACCAGTTAAACGCTTTTCGTCTGCTCGTCCGAACACGGCGTGATCTGCCGATGTACACTCTCCGTGGATATAAATTGCGCGGTGTCTTATATGGTGAAGGTGATATTCCTGTAGAGCAACAAGAAGCACAACTTCCAGAGGCCGCCCCCGGTGGCGAGGTCAAGATCGAAATCAGGTTTGGCGAGCCTGGGGTGCCCCTTCGAGTAAGATTTGACGTGTATCGACCATGTCGCTGCTCAGTCTATTCTTTGGAGTGGAAGCCATAGTTCGCTCAGTCACCTACCTGTCGTAATCGTGATGTTCCGAAAAGCGACGTGTCCATCTTCACTACCCTGCAGATAGATCGGGCCGGGTAGTCCTTCGTGACTATCCAAGGCGCCGCCTGTGATACCCGGTATTTCCTGCTTGTCGATAATAGTCTTACCGTTCTGGACGACGGTGACCAAGCGGCCCACAAGCGTGATGTCGTAGGTCTGCCATTCTCCCGGCCTGCGTGGTTGTTCCGGCGTAGCGGCCAGGAATCCATACACGCCTCCAGTACGCATGGTCGGTCCTTCTGGCTCTGGGTCGTCTTCGATCTGCAATTCATATCGACCCCGCAGGTAGACACCGCTATTCGATTTCGGCGCACAATTGAATTCGACGTGTAACTTGAAATCTTCGAACTTGGCATCAGTGATAAGTTCGGGGCCATGGCCGGGACTCACGAGTGTTCCGTTTTCGACCTTCCAGGTAGCCGTTGCATTCGGATCGCTCGGCCTCCACCCGCTGAGGTCCTTGCCATTGAACAAAGACGTCGGTTTTCCCCACGTCGGTTCGACCCTTATCTTCAGGTCCGGCGCCCTCTCGCCCGTCCATCGCCACGGAGTTCCATCCTGCCCGCTCGTCGTCCCGCTCAGTTTCTGCCCCGACAGTGTGCCGACAAATACCATGTCGTCTTTCCTGTCTTCTTCGTCCTTGGGAGAAACGAATGTTATTTGCCCATGTGAGATCTCGATTTTCGGCAGCGGCCGCGCGTGTCCCCAACGGCTCACCAGAAGCGCTTTGAGCTGCCCACTTTCCTGAGTTATCTCCAGCCATGAGGGATATTCGCGACTCGGAGTCTTCAGGGTCAGATCCCAACGCCCTAGAAACGACTGAGCCGACACGGTTGTCGTCTCCGCAGAGCTGTGTTGTTCGGAATACACTCGCATAGAATGCGCCAGTACTAACATGGTTAGCGCGACTGCGCTCCGCGGAATATTCATATTAGTTCGACTCCTTTCGCCGAGGTCCGTTACAGCTAAACATTTACGCCGAGAACTGCCTCGTCCCTACGACTTGATACTCTGCGAAGTTGAATCCCAATACACCGGTTTTTTCCTGAAGTAGGATTCATTGGCCATGTGGCAGCCGAGAGCCGCATTGTGCCCGAACACCGCATCCTGCAGCACCGGCTTGCGCGACCGGACGGCCTGGAAGAAATTCCAGAGGTGGGGACGCAAATCGTCATAATCGTTCCCCTTAAAGATCAAGCTCTCGGGAGCCGGCTCCTGTCCCGGTTTAGGATCGTGCTCTTGGTGCCATTGCGCGAGATAGGGTGTTCTCAGCCGGGCAGGAAACGACCCAGAGTAATAACTCGGAGAGAGATCCACTCCGGGTTGCGGAGAATAGCTGAGCCCGAACTCGGTGAGTTCGATGACGCCCTTGGAGCCCATAAAGCGAGTGACTTCGGTCGATTCCGTATCCAAGCTCAAGCGCATGTAGACCGGAACATTGGCGTACTCGAAGAGAACGGCATGCACATCAGGCATATTGCGTCCGTCCTTCCAGCGGTAAATACCCCCGAACGCCGAGACACGTTTGGGAATCTCATTGATTCCGAGAACGGCTTGCATTCCGCTAATCAGGTGCACGAGCAAGTCACCCGCAACCCCGGTTCCGTATTCCTTCCAACAGCGCCAACGCGCAAAGGCGAGCGGGTCGAAAGGCTTTTTCGGAGCAGTTCCGAGCCACGTATCCCAATCCAGATTTTCGGGAGACAAGTCCGCCGGCGGCGGATATTCCCATGCGCCGGTGGGGTCATTCCGTCCCAAGGTCGCTTCCACGAGGCTCAACGCGCCAATCGCACCCTGGTCGTAGAGCTCGTTCGCTTTGGCGCATAAGACTGAACTCGTACGCTGCGCGCCCACCATGACAATCCGGTCCGACTTCTTTGCGGCTGCGACCAGAGCCAAACCATCCGCTGGAGTATGCGAAAACGGTTTCTCGCAATACACATCCTTTCCGGCCGCCACCGCGTCGACAACGACTTGCTTGTGCCAGTGGTCCGGCACCGCTACGATAATCGCGTCAATCTCTTTGTTGTCGAGCAGATCCTTGTACCGGCGCGTGGTCGGGATGGGCTTGCCGACAATTTCCCGTGCCAACTCATGGCGGCCGTCGTAAAGATCGCAAGCAGCGGCGCACTCGACTCCAGTAAGCTGAATCGCCGTTGTGAGCAGATTACTGCCTTCCATCCCCACGCCGACGATTCCAAAGCGAACGCGGTCACTCGCGGCCATCGGGGGAATCGACGCAAACAGCGGCTCGGAATTCAGGAGTATGGCATTTGCGGCAAGCGTAGCGCCTGCCGCTCCGGCGGTTGTTTGTAAGAACTCACGGCGCGAGAACCGATTCTTTTTCATGAATGTGATCTCCTGAGAGCGTTGCGGCCCGATCTTGCTTTATAACTCTGTTTCCGAATCTTTACCTGGTGCGCCACGGCAACGACCGAGATTTGTTGTTTCAGTCCTCACTTAGTTTAACGCGGTATCTTTTCAGTCAGCTCAATCTGCTCGGACGAACTTCCGACGGAGACGCTGAATTCTCCCGCGTCCACGGTCCAATCATGAGTCTCAACGTTGTAATATGCGAAGGCCCTGCGGTCGAGTGTGACAGTAACGTGCCGGCTTTCGCCCGCGTCCAGTCGAACTTTCTGGAATCCCTTCAGCTCCTTCACAGGCCGTGGGACGCTGGAGTGCGTTTCACCTACGTACACTTCGGCAACCTCGGCGCCGGCACGATGCCCGGTATTGGTCAAGTCAAAGCTAACGCTGACTGTCTGATCGCCTGCGGCATGCGCGGGAATGATGGAAAGATTCTTGTAGGCGAACGTGGTGTACGAGAGCCCGAATCCGAACGGGAACAGAGGCTTGACCCCCGCCTTCTCAAAATGTCGATATCCCAGAAATAGGCCCTCCGCATAAATTACTTTCTTCTCGGCTCCTCTCGGATAATAGCTGTCATGCGCGCCGTTGTCCTGCCAGGGGCGCTCGAATGAGACGGGGAGTTTGCCGGATGGACTGTATTCGCCAAACAACATTTGGGCCAGGGCGGTGCCACCCTCCTGCCCGGGATACCATGCCTCGAAGAGCGCGGGCACCCGATCGAGCCATGGGACCATATCCACGGCACCGCCAGAAGTCACCACGACGATGACGTTCTTATTTGCAGCGGCGAGTTGTTTGATGAGCTCATTCTGCGCGGGTGGAAGCTCGAAGCCGCGGTCCCCACCTTCACTTTCGCTGTCGGAATCGAATCCCACCGCCACGATGACTGCGTCGGAGCGTGACGCGAGGGTCTTCGCGGCCGCGCTCACCATTGCATCGGGGCGAATGATGCCAACCTTCGGGCCGCCATAGCTCCAATGCACGAAATATTCAAATCGAATCTTGTGCGCCTCTGCAGAAAGAGGCACGCGGAGTTGGCTGATCCGGCCATTGACGCGTACCCAGTTATCGATAACGAGCCTGTCGTCAAGGTACAACCGGGAGCCGCCCTCCTCCCCGCCACCGAGCACAAAGATCAGGTATTCGCCGGGTGTGCCGGGCGTGAAGTACCCGGTCCAGCGGGCCGACACTTCATTCTGGTTCACACCGTCGCCGGCAGCGCGATCGAAGTTGATGTGTTGATCGGTGCGGCGCAGAGCAGGCTCTCCGCTCAAGTTGGGGTTGTTGAAAAGCTCCGCGCTCAATCCGCGCTGTTTGCCGCCCCGGTCGCTGCTGAACTCGGTTGCGTCCGCCATCTCGGCGAGTGACGGGATCCCCTTTTCGTAATACACCGTCGCACTGGCGCCCAGGTATCCAGCGAGGCCTTCCAAGTAACTCACCGCGGTGAAAGGACGGACACCCGCGCTGCCTCCGCCCACTACCTGCGCAGGATAGGCATCGGGTCCGATCACCGCGATAGACTTGGTTTTCGCTTTGTCGAGCGGCAGAAGGCCGCCTTCGTTTTTTAGCAGCACCATGCCCGAGCGCGCGGCCTCGAGAGCGACCTTTCTTCCCGGCGCGTTCAGTTGCGAGATGGACAGATCGGTCTGCTCACGATCGAGCCAGCCAAAACGAATCGCAGTCCGCAGGATCCGGCGAACTTTGTCGTCTATGGTCGCATCGCTAACCTGGCCGGACTTCACCGCCGGCAGCAGCGTGGCCCGATTCATGAATTTGCCCGAGGGCATCTCAAGATCGAGTCCGCCATTGGCGGCAGCAACGCCGTCGTAGGTGGAATCCCAGTCGGACATGATGATGCCATCGAAGCCCCATTCTTTCTTGGCGACGTCGATGTTCAAGTGTCCGTTCTGCGACATGTGGATTCCGTTGGTCAGGTTGTAGGAATCCATGATCGCACCCACATGCGCTTCTTTGACCGCAGCCTCGAAGGTGGGCAGATAGATCTCGCGCAGGGTGCGCTCATCGATGATGGAATCAATGTTGTGGCGGTCATATTCCTGGTTGTTGCCCGCAAAGTGCTTGATCGTCGCACTCACTCCCTGGCTCTGCATGCCTTGGATGTAAGCGACGGCGGTGCGGGATGCGAGAAATGGGTCCTCGCCAAAATACTCGAAGTTTCTGCCGCACATCGGGGCACGATAGATGTTCACTCCGGGTCCGAGCATGAAGTGGACGCCGCGGGCGCGCGCGTCGTGTCCGATGACTGCTCCCATGCGCTGGGCAAGGTCCGGATCCCAAGATGCAGCCAGACCAATGCCGCCAAACGTTGTGGACGGCCCATAGTTGCGGACGCCAAAGGGACCGTCGGCCATTTTCAGCGCGGGCAAGCCAATGTGCTTGATCTCGTGAATGTAGAAATCGTCGACGCCGCCTATGAGGTCGATTTTCTCTTCGAGCGAGAGTTGCTTGAGCAATCCATCCGCGCGTGCTTCGATGGCCGGAGTCGAGAGAGAAGGCGGCTGCGACCAAACGCCGAGGACAGCCAAATTAACGAAAATCAATGTGAGTGCTAGCTTGCCCTTCACCCCTATGCCTCCCCTGTGCTCCTACGCAGTTTTGATTGAACGACACAATTACACACTTCTCGTGCTCGAACTCACGCTCCGCTGGTGAGTCACGCGCGAAAGAGAATAGCACTTTGACGGAATTCGTAAAACGTTTTAGTGATTCCGCCAATGGCGATTTGCACTGTCGCTAGAAGTGAGCCCGTCTCAATCCACGCAAATTATGACCGGGTGAGTCTTCCAAAATCTGTATCTTTGTTAAGCGTCGCAGTCTCAGTGCCATGCACGCTTTGCACTTTTCACTTGACATCCGGGGAGTAGTGGTTTCGTATTAGCGAGCTACCCATGATGTACGGTTTCATGCGGAAAAAAGCTATCAGCAGTGCTTAGGAGGCTCCACGATGCGCTTTTGTAAAGGTTTGTGGGGAGTGTTTGCGGCTGGGGT
>DATFVD010000136.1:0-3479 GCA_035260505.1 Terriglobales bacterium | reverse complement strand
TAATGCACCGCCAGTCAGGGTGTCGGTGGCAGCAATGGCAGCCGAGCCCGCCGCTTGAGTCAGGGTGCCGGTGGCGGCGACGGCTCCGCCTAAGCTAAGACCGGTGGACGACAACAGACCGGTGGTCACACCGATTGTGCTGTTGCTGGTGGCGCCGGAATCACTCAAGAAAACATTGAGAGTATTCGCGGTGAACACCTGCCCACCGTTGTAATTTGTCTTCGAACCGACTCGGTCGATTTCCGATTTGATCGCGGTAAACTCGTCGTTCAGCGCGATCCGCTGCGCATCGGAGACGGTACCCGTTGCCGCCTCAGTGGCGATCGTAATAGAGCGGTTGAGCAATGTAGTTACCGCTGCTAGCGAGCCATCTGCCACCTGCAACTCGCCCACGCCGTCGTTAGCGTTTCGGGCGGATTGGGTGAGGGCGGTGATGTTGGCGTGTAAGCCGTCGGCAATTGCCAGGCCGGCGGCGTCATCGGCTCCGGTATTGATGCGTGATCCGGAGGATAGTTGAAAGAGGGCTTTCTGAAGATTGCCGTTCGTGATCGTCAATTGGTTCTGCGCGGCCAGAGACGCGATATTATTTAGAACACTAAGTGCCATTGTGTTGCTCCCTTTGGTTCCGATTTTGGGATCCGTCCCCGAAACCTTCCCGGAGCTCGTTCCGTTTGTCCTGCGGAACCCAATTGCGCTTCACTGTGGTTCATCGGCTGGGCCCGTCGCAGCTTTATTTCCACAAGTACCAACCGGCATAGCCCTTAGGTCACCCGCTTGTGTTCAGGTTCTCTCCGCCTGCCCTTTACATTTCTGCCGATCTTATTGATGAAGCCTCATAAGTGGCGGGCCTTCTTCCGTCCAGGTGCAAACATGATCCAGCTCACCCGCCTCAACAACCACCCGCTGGTCGTCAATTCTGACCTGATCAAGTTCGTAGAGCAGTCCCCCGACACCGTGATTACGCTGCTGAGTGGCGAAAAAATTGTCGTTCGCGAAAGCGCCCCGGACGTGCTCGAACGGGTGGTACAATTCCGCCGCTCCGTGCTGCAAGGGATCACCCTCTGGTCAGACAACTGTTCCTCCCTTCCGCTCGTTGTTGAGAGCAATGACCATCAGGCTGGCAAGGAATAGGAGCAGTCGTGGACAAGGCAACCCTCGGCGGTCTGTTTCTGGCTATCGGCGGGATCCTGCTCGGGCTGATGCTTGAGGGTGGGAATCTCGGCCAAGTGCTCCAGCCCACGGCGGCCATGATCGTTTTTGGCGGCACGCTGGGCGCAGTCCTCATTCAGTATCCGTTGCCGGTGGCGATGAGCGCGTTCCGGCGGCTGGCGCAGGTGTTCGTCGAGCCCGCGCAGAATGCGCAATCGACCATTGAACTCCTGGTCAAATACGCAAACCAGGCGCGAAGGGAAGGCATCATCTCGCTCGACAAAGAACTCGCTACCATCCCCGATCCCTTCCTGCGGCGCGCCCTCATGTTGGCGGTGGATGGGACCGACCCGCAGGAACTCCGCAACACCATGGAGCTCGAACTGGATAACAAGGAAGAACAGGAAGAGAAAATCCCCCAGCTCTTCGAATCAGCCGGCGGATTTTCTCCCACCATCGGCATCATCGGGGCCGTACTCGGTTTGATCCAGGTTATGCAACACCTGGACAAAATCGACGAAGTTGGAAGAGGTATTGCCGTCGCGTTCGTGGCTACTCTTTACGGAGTTGGCGCCGCCAACCTCATTTTGCTGCCTGCAGCGGGAAAACTAAAGATTCGCATCCGCGACGAGCAGATCATCCGCGAAATGATGCTCGAGGGTGTCGTTTCCATCCTCGAGGGAATGAACCCTCGCGTGCTGGAAGGAAAGCTGCTGGGGTTCCTCACCGAAGCCCACAAACCCACCGCCGTCGCTGAGGTGTCCAACGCATGAGCCGGCGCAAGCAACGCACCAGTCACTCCAATCACGAGCGCTGGCTGGTTTCTTACGCTGATTTCATCACCCTCTTATTTGCCTTTTTTGTCGTCCTTTACGCCTCGTCGCAAGTCGACAAAAGAAAAGTCGGAAAACTCGCTTTTGCGATTCAGGCCGCTTTCCAGGAAATGGGAGTCTTTCAGGGTTCCACTAATGCAGGGCCTATCGATGTCGCAAACCCGATGTCCTTCAATAGCTCGCCAACCGTCCAAAACACAGAGCGTATCGCGAGTCTGGGATGGATTCCGTCTCACCCCGATGCTTCGCTCGACCCAGGGATGGAAGTCGGCGATCTGGCTCAATTGCAGGCCGAGCTGGAAGCCGCGCTCGCATCGGAAATCCAACGCAAGGAAATCGCCATGCACCGCGAGCCCGACGGCTTGGTCATCAGTTTGCGCGAGGCGGGTTTTTTCGAAAGCGGCTCAGCTCAGATGAAGTCAACCTCGCAGGCCACCTTTGACCGCATCGCCAGCATGCTGCGCGAACGCGATTATCGCTTGCGGATCGAGGGCCACACCGATAACGCGCCCATTCACAACTCCCAGTTTGCCTCGAACTGGGAACTCTCCACATCACGGGCAACCGAAATTGTGCGGCTCCTGATCGTCCGAGAAGGGTTCGGTCCCGCTCGTCTGAGCGCTGCCGGATACGCCGAGTATCACCCGGTCGCAAACAATCTCACCAGCGAAGGCCGCAGCATGAACCGCCGTGTGGATATCGTCATCATCGGCAATGCTTGGACGGTGACTCCTATCGCCCAAGCCGCGGCCCCGACCGCAACCCCAGCCACAAAGAGGACCACGAAACCGGAAGCGGCTGCCGTTCTCAAGCCCACGGTCGTGAGGTCCGTAAACTCTGGTCTACAGCAGTAGTTCCATCCAGAGCGCATTTTCAATGGGGATCACAGAATACGGGGGGATTTCCTCGAATCCCATTCTGCGATAGAGTGCGACGGCATCCGTCATTGCCGAGGCAACGGTATCGAGACGCATGCGCTCATAGCCGATGGCGCGTGCCTCCGCGACTATGCGTTCCACAAGCAGCCGGCCCAGGCCCCTGCCACGATCGGCAGGCCGCACGTAAAGCCGCTTCATCTCGCAGATTCCAGCTTCAAGTTTGCGCAACGCAACGCATGCCGCGGCGTGGTTAGCATATCGGACAAGCAGTAATCTCCCGGTCGGCGGACCGTAGGCACCCGGAAGGTTTTTCAACTCCTCATCGAAACTCTGGAAGCACAGGCTGAAGCCGAGCGAGCTGCCATATTCGAGGAAAAGGCTGCGAGCTTGTTCGATGTGTTCGGGGAGTGTGGCCCGAAGCAATTCGATTTGGCTCCCATCGGTCGCTTGACTCGGATCTTCCTGACGTAGATTGTCTTGATTTAGGTCTTCCTGATTAGGATCGCTTTTGCTGCCGGCAGAGGTCGTCACTGGAGAACCTTACAGTTGTATTCGGAAGCTCCACCAATTTTACCCCCCGTTCAGTCGATTGCGCCCGGCGCAACGGACGATTAAGATT
>DATFVD010000135.1:0-19182 GCA_035260505.1 Terriglobales bacterium | reverse complement strand
GAATTTATTGCTCCGCGACACGTGTCGCTCTTGGGATGGCTGACGCCTCGTCGCCGCCATGAAACTGCCAGTCAGAATCCTGATGAACTGCAGTTGACTCCGCAAGAATCCCGCGCTCTGGAGTTTTTCAAGCGACAATTAGAGGTAAGACGGCTCGGCAACAGTCGCATTGTCGGAGTGAGCTTTGCCAGCCGGGATCCGCACCTGGCGGCCCAGGTCACGAACACGTTAGCCCTCAACTTTGTAAATCAGTATTATCGCTCCCGCCACGACTCCATTATGCAGTCCTATCAATGGATTGAGCATCAACTGGACGATATCCGGCAAAAGATGGAGGAATCGAATCAGGCCCTGGTTCGCTTCCAGCGATCCAGCGGAATTACGGACATCGATGAACAGCAAAACACATTTACGCAGCGCGTGGCGGAACTCAATCGCCAGTTGACGCAGGCAGAGATGGATCGGGTACAGTATCAGAGTTTTCTGAGTAAAGCAGGATTTGGCGAAGAAGATTCACTGCCGCAAGTCGAAGACAACCAAGTCATCCTTGCCCTCAAACAGAAGCTGGCTCAGGCCCAGGCCGACCTTTCGCAGGGCTTGGCCGTTTACGGACCCAACCACATCAAGGCCAAACAACTACAAAGCCAAGTCGATGATCTGCACGCTTCTTTGTTAGCCGAAACGCAAAGGGTTGTAGGGGCACTAAAAACCAATGCTATCGCCGCCCAAAGCCGCCAACTGGAGGTTGGCCAGCGGCTCGGCGCGATGCGGAAGGATTTGAATAAGTTAGCGGAATCCAGCGTACTCAAGAAAGAAGCGGCGACGAACAGTGATGTCTACAACAAGCTGTATACGAGCGTGAAGGAAGCGTCCATTGCCGCCGCATCAAAATCAAGCAATATACAAATTGTGAGCAAGGCGAGAGTTCTCGAAAATCCCACCAGCCCAAATACATTGTTGAACCTGGCAATTGGAATGTTTGCGGCACTTTTTGGCGGTGCGGTGCTGGCGTTTGTCAGCGAAGGGCTGGACCGAACGATCCGCACGCCTGAAGAGGTCAAGAGGTTCACCGGCCAGTCTCCGATGTCGATCGTTCCTTTGCTTCACTCCGTCGAGCCCAGGCGGTTCGGATGGCACAAGACTATTCCTTTGTTGCCGGTTAAGGCGCTCCCCGCGCAGAACCGCGACATGGTCTTCACTTTAGTCAATCCCTGGTCGCCGCAGGCCGAGGCGGTGCGCAGCCTAAAATCCTCCATCCTGATGGCAAAAACGAAACAATCGAGTTTAGTCATCCTCGTTGTCTCATCCACTGCCGGTGAAGGCAAGACCATGTTGTCCGTCAACTTGGCTTCAGTTTTGGCTGAGCAAGCGGAAACGTGCCTGCTTGATGCCGACATTCGAAGACCCCGGGCGGCAACCACTTTGGGGGTGTTGCCCGAGATCGGACTGAAAGATGTTCTGGCGCAGGTTGTTCCTCTGGAACAGGCTCTGATCAAGGTCCCGGATGTGCCAGGGCTTAGCCTCTTGCCGCCGCGCGCGGCGGGCGACAAGGTGGTGGAGATCGCAAACTCGCCCGAGATGGAAAAAACGATTGCAGCGCTTCGCCAAAAGTTTCGATTTGTTGTGGTGGACTGCCCACCGATCATTTCCTATCCTGAGGGCCGCGTCCTCTCGAAGTTGGTCGATAGCGTTATTCTTGTAGGCCGTTGTGGCACAACCACCGGCGAGGCATTGACTCGAAGCGTGGAGATTCTGGCGGATGTGCAAGCTCCCGTGCTCGGCGTCGTACTGAATGGTGCGGACCTGAACGCGCCTGAGTACAGTTACTACAATTATTCAAGCTAGTCTTCCAGCTATGGCCATCGCTGTTACAACGTTAGCGGTCAGCGGCATAAGCGCCAGTATCGACCTGCCGAACGCCTGGCAGTCTGGTGGACCGCTTTGGGCATTGGCGGCACTGGCATTAACGCCATTACTCCTGGTTGCGATGCGCAAATTCCGCGCGGCCTTCATCCCCCCACTTATATTCGTGGGTTACCTTAAAACCGGGGAATCGAAAGGTTTCAGCCTGATCGATCCAACTGTCATCGCTTTGCTGCTGCTTTGTGGGTCGATCCTGTTCGACTTACTCCTCTCGATTACAAGGAAGGACCAGCATTGGCAGCGCGGATTCTTTACCCAATGGAAAGGTGTTGCCTCGTTCGGCGCACTGGCTGTGATGACAGCCGTTAGCTACCTTTACTCCCCAGCCCCATCGTATGGGTGGGACAAACTGACTCGATTCCTTGTAATTTCGGGTATCTTGTTTTTCGCGCCTCTAGTCCTTATCAGGACAACGGACGACTTACGTCACTTCACCCTGGCAATGCTGATATGCGCAATTCTGTTGAGCATTAAGCTGCTCATCGGGGTCAACGACGCATCCTTATTCGACCCCACTGGTCATCCTCTTACATCCGAGAGTCGCGACGTTACGCAGATCGGGGCAGGTCAAGCGGTGGGCTTCGGTTTGCTTTGGCTGCTGTTCTGCCCTCACTACAGCTTCCGCCAGCTCTCGTTGATGGTATCGATCCCTCTGCTATGTGCCGCGCTGATTGCTTCGGTGGCACGGGGCCCAATACTTTTTTTTGTGGCGGTGCTTTTAGCTTTCCTGTTTTTGCGCCGTATGCGGGCCGCGGTGACTGCGACTAATGTCTGGTTGCCCGTCCTATTGGGCGGCCTGCTGGCATTTTCTGCATCCCTCTACTGGCTGCAGCAGCAGGAGGCGGCACGGGGAAAAGTCGTAACGAAAAGAGCTGAAATCGAGGAAGTACTTCGCGGTTCCTCAACTCCAACATACACGGCAGGACGAAGGTTGACCCTTTACCGCTGGGCGCTCAAGATGTTTGCGGAAAAGCCGTTGACTGGATGGGGACTGGGTGGCTGGAGCTATTATGTTTTTGATCGCGACGTCCCCGCTTATCCCCACAACCTCGTGCTCGAGATAGCCGCCGAAGAAGGCGTGATGGGCCTGGCCGCGCTCGCAAGTCTTTTGTTCGCAGTTTTTCTCGCCATGCGACGCATCTGGCGAAGTGCTCCTGACTTGAGCTTCATCGTTCCAGTTTTTGCCTTCTCTCTGCTTGCCACCATGACCAGCGGCGACATCAACGTCAATCGGCCATTATGGCTGTGGTGCGGCATGGCCTTCGCCCTTTCGGGAATCGCGCATCGACAGTTACATGGGAGCAAAACAGCGGAGTGGCACGCGTCTCCAACTAACACTTTCGGACTCGTCCGTCCGCCTCTCGGGGATTACTCACTTTACTCTTGACGCATCTGAGAGATGTTGCTCACGGAAGACTCATCACATGGAAGATGCAAACCCAACAGCTTTAGTACTTCCGAAGGCAGCCCCATGGTCGCTCTCTGGAAGCAAACGATTGTTTGATGTTGCCGCTGCGATTCTGCTTGTAACAGCGGCCGCACCCCTTATGGTCATCCTCGCACTAGTGGTAAAAGCCAGTTCCAGAGGCCCCTTTTTGTTCCGCCAGAATCGGGTCGGAAGGAATGGCAAGGATTTTGCGGTTTTGAAATTTCGAACCATGTATTCCTACAACGGAAGCAGCCCCGGACCCCTCGTCACACGCTCCGGAGATTCCCGCGTCACCTCAGCGGGCAGATGGTTGCGAAAATGGAAGCTCGATGAACTTCCCCAATTCCTCAACGTTCTTCGGGGCGAGATGAGCCTGGTGGGCCCTCGGCCGGATATGCGCGATTACATGAAAAGCCTTACTGGACGGGATCGCGACATTCTGTACTTTCGCCCGGGAATCACGAGTCTTGCCAGCTTGACATTTCTTAACGAGGAACAACAGCTAGCCAAAATACCGGCTGAAGAATTGGACCAGTTCTATATCAACAATCTGCTGCCGCAAAAGGTTCGAATGGATCTGGACTATGCAGAGCGTGCGACTTTTTCGACCGACTGCGTCGTTCTGCTCCAAACAGCCCTGTCGGTTTTCTGGCGCCACAGAGGTCAACATTGAAAGTTTTGTTTCTGACCCAGTACTTCGCGCCTGAGACCGGCGCCGCTCCCATACGACTGGCGGCGATTATTCGACAATTGCGGCGTCTCGGTCATGACGTCGAGGTTGTGACCGCAATGCCCAACTATCCCGTTGGACGCATCTTCAATGCGTATCGAGGAAAATTCTATACCTGCGAGATTTGGGAAGGCGTGCGGGTACACCGCGTGTGGCTCTACGCTGCGGTCGGCAAAGGATGGCGGCGGTATCTCAACTACTTTACGTTTACATTGATGTCGCTCCTCGGCATTTTCAACGCTGGCAAGGCGGATTGCCTGTTTGTCGAATCCCCTCCACTCTCGTTGTCGGTGCCTGCGTTCTTTTATTCAAGATTACGAAACGTTCCGTTCGTTTTCTATGTCGCAGACCTTTGGCCGGATGCAGTACGCGACAACCTTGGGCTCAACGGGGGGGGATCTGCCTTGAGATTTGTTCGCGCGCTGGAACGCTGGTCATACCGCAAGGCCGACTATGTTTGCGCTGTGACCGAAGGAATCCTCTCTGAACTAAAGCGTCGGAACGTGCCGCAAGGCAAGCTGCTCTTCTTGCCCAATGGAGTGGATCTCAACCAGTTCGCTCCAATGGCCCCCGATGACGTTCTCAGACACGAATTGGGTTTGCAAAACAAGGAGATCGTTCTTTACGCCGGCACACATGGCTACGCGCATGGCATGGAGCGAATCCTGCGGGCGGCGAAAGTACTGCAGCAGCAGCGTCCACAATGCCATTTCGTCTTTGTTGGCGATGGTTCCGCCAAACGGGCGATGATCCGTCACGCCAATGAGCTCGGGATTCACAATGTGAGTTTTCTTGATCCGGTGCCCCCTGACGAGGTCAGGAGACTCTTCTCGATAGCCTTGTGCGGCATTGTCAGCCTGAATGAGAGTTCGATTTCCCAACACACCCGTCCAGTAAAGAGTTTGACCGCAATGAGCTGTGGCAAGCCAGTCGTGTACATAGGACCCGGAGAAGGAGGCCGGTTAGTGAAGAACGGCAATGCAGGATTCGTTCTTGAACGGGGAGACCCGAATGCTATTGCAGAAGCTATTTGTCAGCTGGCGACTGACCCAGAGCTGGCGGCGACCCTGGGGCAGAATGGCCGCAAATTTATCGAAGAGAACCTGCCCTGGCCGTTACTGGTGAGCCGCTGGTTTCAAGACCTCAGCGGCCGGATACGCTTGAGCCAAACAGAAGCACAACATCAATTAGAGGCTGCGAAATCGTGAATACGGCATTGGCACTCGAAGTCCCCTTCCTTGACTTGAAGGCGCAGTATCGCGCCCTCGCGCCCGAAATTAATCGTGCAGTTGCAGACGTATTGGAATCCGCGCAATTCGTCGGCGGACCGTTCGTCGAGAACTTCGAACAGGACTTTGCCTCGTATATTGGGGCGAGGTACGCGGTCGGGGTTTCGTCAGGAACATCGGCCCTGGAACTGGCATTGAGGGTCTCCGATATCGGTCCAGGAGACGAAGTTCTTGTGCCCGCAAACACTTTCTTCGCTACGGCGGAAGCAGTTAGTAACGTGGGCGCCAAGCCAGTCTTTACGGATGTCGATCCAGCCACGTTCCACCTCGAAGTTAAATCCGCGGAAAGGATGATCACCGCTCGCACGAGGGCGATTATTCCAGTGCACCTTTATGGTCGAGCGATGGATCTCGAGCAGGTCGCCGAATTGGCGGCCGCTTACCGCCTGCGGATTATCGAAGATGCTGCCCAAGCCCATGGAAGCGCATACAACGGCGCCAAGATTGGAGCCTCAGGGCGGCTCACATGCTTTAGTTTCTATCCGGGCAAAAACCTGGGAGCGTACGGAGATGCTGGCGCCGTGACCACGAACGATTATGAGGAAGCAAGCAAATTGCGTCTCCTTCGCGATCATGGAAGTCCGGCAAAGTATCAGCATTCTGTGATTGGGACAAATGCGCGCCTGGACAGTATCCAGGCAGCGATACTTTCCATCAAGCTGTGCCAGCTTGATCAGTGGAATCAACTCCGCCGCAAACACGCGGCACTGATGGCGTCAGCGCTGGCAGATTCACCCGTCATGCCACCAGAAGTACCGGCCGGTGGCGAACATGTGTTCCATCTGTTTGTGGTGCGGACAGCGCGGCGCAACGCGCTACGCAACTACCTCCGTGCCAATGGAATTGGAACCGGGATCCACTATCCTGTTCCTCTACATCTGACGGAGGCCTATCAGCAACTCGGCTATCCGGGGAAGGGCTCCCTGCCCGCGGCGGAACAACTTGCCGGCGAAATTCTCAGCCTTCCCATGTACGCGGAGCTTACCGACGAGCAAATCGAACATACGATCGATGCCATCTTGAACTTTGCGGGATGAATATCGGATACGTTGCAGCCTGCATCCATGCATCAGCAACCTAAAGTGGTCCACCTCACTTCGGTGCACACGGCGTTCGACGTCCGCGTGTTCCACAAGGAGTGCAAGTCTTTGGCGCGGTCGGGCAAGCACGTGGTTCTTATTGCTCCACACCCGCGGGATGAGGTAGTGGACTCCGTCGAAGTCAAAGGAATCCAGATCAACGGCGGGCGCCTCGTTCGAATGACCCGTACCGCGTGGGCCTTATATAGAGAAGCATTACGACAGAACGGAGACGTCTACCACTTCCACGATCCCGAGCTTATACCTGTGGGGTTGCTGCTGGCGGCGCACGGGAAGCGCGTGGTTTATGACATCCATGAGGATGCGCCCGCAGATATATTGCACAAGGACTACATTCCCCGACCTCTCCGCCGCCCGCTGACGTGGTCTGTGCGGAAATTGGAAGATGCCGCCTGCCGCCGCTTTTCCGGGCTGATTGCGGCTACTCCCACAATTGCCAGGCGCTTTCGCTCGATTAACCCAAACACGGTTGTGGTACACAACTTTCCGATGCTCGATGAGATCGCGCCCAATGGGGCGTTGCCTTGGAACGAGCGCCCTCCGGCACTGGCTTACATTGGCTCGATCAGCGAGAGACGGGGTGTTCGCGAAATATTACAGGCACTCGCTCTCCTTGCCTCTGATAATCCGGCTCATATGATGCTAGCGGGGCCGTTTTCTCCCGAAGAACTGCGCACTGAGCTTGTGGGACTGCCAGGCTGGGCCCGTGTGAAATATCTGGGCGTCCTTGACCGGCCCGCAGTTGCAAGCCTGCTCTCCCACGTTCGCCTGGGCCTTCTCCTGCTACGACCGGAGCCAAACTTCTGGGATGCAATGCCCATCAAGTTATTCGAGTACATGGCTGCGGGCATCCCCGTGATCGCGTCAGACTTTCCCTTGTGGAGGCAAATTATCGGGGAAGCCCGGTGTGGCCTTCTGGTAGATCCGCGGGATCCGCAGGCGATTGCGCGCGCCATGGAATACTTGCTCAGGCACGACGCTGAGGCTCAAGCTATGGGACTCCGCGGACGGCAGGCGGCTTGCCAACTCTACAACTGGAATAGTGAAGAGCGCGTACTCTTCAGGTTCTACTCTGAGTTGCTCGAGCCGGGTGCTCCTGAAAGAAAAGAGAGCCCGCAGACGTTGACGGCGGCTGTGGGCCCTTAACGTCAGTACCAGGGCCAAATCCCAGAAGCAGCGCCATATTCATAGCATCCGATATCGTAGCCTTTAACCGCAGACCGTATGCCTCCGTTGAAATCAATGCTGGGAACGTTGAGTGTTGTTCCTGAGCGGATGGCGGGACTTGTAGCCTGTAGCTGGTAATTGCCCAGGGCGGTTCCCGTGTAGTTGACAAATCGGGGATCACTGCTGAGGTTGCCGTTGACAGTACCGCCCGAGGCAACATAGTTTCCATAGCCATTGTGGAAGGTCAGGTTGTTGTCGTACTTATTATTTGGGCCGGTCGTGCCGCTGTCGTCACGGAAACCGTAGTCGGTGTTATACGCAAAGATGTTATTGGTGACGACTGTATTATTGTCGGAGCCTCCATTGGAATTGCCCACTACCAATCCACTAGCCCCATTCTTCAGGGACGTGTTGTCTGCAACGACTACATTGGTCGCCGAATGGTAAAGGTGAATACCGTAGTCCCTGGCATGAATGACCAGGTTATTGACGATTCGTCCCTGCGGATTCGCATGATAAAGTCCATGAACGGTAGAGTAGCCGGGGCACTGGGCGGAGTTAACCACCCCGATATCATGAACGAAATTCCCAATCATCTCGTCGTGTGCCGCCGAGTAATTGCCATGCATGATTCCGGCTCCACCCAAGTCGCATGTTGCGGAGGTCGGGCCTGCGATATCGTGGACATGGTTTCCGATGTAGCGCACATACGATCCATCGTCGTACAGGCCTATACGCCCAACCGAGGTCAATTCAAATCCCATAATGTCAACGTAATTTCCGTAATTGTGCCAGGTGCTATGGTCCACCCGGTTGCCGATGATCTTGGCTGCCCATTGCACGTCAGATATATAAGTAATTCGCAGCGTCGACGTGCCGTTGGGTCTAGTGGTGATGTAACCCCTGTACGTTCCGGGAGCCACGTGAACGGTTGCACCAGCGCCAATCGCCGTCGCCGCGTGCGTGATGGTCGCCCATGGATGAGCCGCGGATCCATTGTTGGAGTCGCTGCCGGTCGTTGACACGTAATATTGACCGACGGTGATATTTGCACTCTCACTAACGCTCTCAAAGCTGTCGCCCACTCTCTGCGCGGAGATCGTTCCTACGTACGCTAGTAAGAAAATTAGACAAGTTATTTTGCAGGCTTTGGACATTATCGATTCCTTCCCTATTGATTAGTTTTGGGTTTTGGTTCAATCAGAGGACGTGGCGACGGCACGGTCTGCAGATGCGATTGACCAATTATCTATTGCGCGGCGGCTTATTGAAAGAATCGGAAGTACATGCAGTTCCTTGGTGGAGACGTGCTTTTCCTCGGCTGAGGTCTCGCATCTCGCTGTCCCTTAGAACAGTGTGGTTTACGGACCTCAACATGACGCGAAACCCTAACGCGGTGCTTTACGGAATCTCGACCGCAATCCTGTCCAGCATTTTCGCGCTGAACATTGGCGCGAACGGATCGGGGTCTGCGGCTAACCATGCGCCGGCGGGCGGGCGAAACTACTACGTGTCGCCTGATGGAAGCGATCGCAATGAGGGTTCGCTGAAGCATCCCTGGATGACGATCGAGCGCGCGGCATCGTGGTTGCTGCCCGGTGACACCGTGCACGTTCTTCCCGGCGAGTACCGTGGCAGAATCGCGACCGCTGTTTCAGGACTAGCGAATGCCCGCATCACTTACATTTCGGACCAGAAATGGGGAGCCCACATCATCGGCGACGTCATCGATCGCAGCGCCTGGGACAACCGTGGCAATTACGTGGATATCACTGGCTTCGATGTAAGCGGTATCGGGCGAACCGGGATTTACAACGACGGATCTCACGTACGATTCATTGCCAACCATGTCCACGATATTGCTGGACCGACTTCTGCCCTGTGCGACAACGGTGGTGCGGGTATCTTTCACGGCAATTACTCGGGTTTCGATAATGACACGATTGGCAATCGAGTCCACGATGTCGGTTGGACCAACGCTTCCCTGTGTGCGACCTCGGGCAGCCAGGTGCATGGCATCTACCACGCCAATCGGGGTGGCCATATTCTCAACAACATCGTGTACCACAACCGTGCCTACGGCATTCACCTGTGGCACGCCGCATCTGATGTCGTGATTTCCGGCAATACCGTCTTCAACAACGGCTCTTCCGGCTTGGTCGTTGGTGCGGGAGACAAACCGAAGGGAAACCGGGCCGACAATTGCCTCGTCTCCAACAACATCTTCGCGTACAACGCCCGCTATGGCTTTGTGGAATCCGGGAATACCGGTATCCACAATCGATATATCAGGAACTTGACCCACGAGAACAAACTCGGATCTTCGCAGCTTCAAAACGGCAACGTGGCGACCGGCACCGTCAATGCAGACCCGCAGTTCGTAAACTACACAGGCGATTCCCGCGGCGACCACCGCCTGAGGCCCGGTAGCCCCGCCCTCCGCTCAGGAAGTACGGAAGGGGCTCCCCGCGACGACATTGAGGGCCGTGCCAGATCGATTGCGTCTGGAATTGACATCGGAGCCTACCAATCCAGTTCCATCTCGCGTGATTCCTCGGCGGTACGATGAGTCTCTTAAGGCAAATCTCCGACTTTGCGCAGGTCGCAATCCCGCCCGTGCCGTTGTATGACTCCCAAACGTCTGCGCCCGTCACCTCTGGCTTCGCCGAAGAGAAATCCGTTCCGTCTCCCCGAGTCGAACTTCAGCGAGGATTCAGCGTGGATTCGAGATTGTATGCCCTCCGGCAGTTGCTGCTTCGGGCCGCCGTTCCCCAGGAATTACTCAAATCGTGGAAGATGGAAGTCAACGACGATGCCACGGTTTTGACGCTCGGTCGCGATGCCAGAATTCGCTTCAGACATGCGCCTGCAACATTCTGGCGCGACCTTGTTAATTGGGATTATCACGTGATGCGCGCCGCGTGGCCATATCCACCGGTGGGCCCGCTCTCCGTTCTTGTTCCGAACTTTATCGTTCCGTTTGTGGATCGGCCATACGCTGGACCACTTTTTGTTAGGACGAGCGATGACTCCTGGGAATGTCCGATTGATCTGCTTGCGTCCATGCTTCTGACCCTGAGCCGCTTCGAAGAGTTACAGTCGGACGCAAGAGATATGCACGGACGCTTCCTCGCCGCGCAGAGTGTGGCGCTCAGGCATAACTTCCTGCATCGTCCCATCGTGGATGAATACGGCCTCGCCCTCCAGCAGGTGATCGAGTTGTTGCTCCCGGGCTGGCGGCCACCCGAGCGCAGGTTGCGCGTCAAGCTCTCCCACGATGTGGACGAGATAGGTATTCCTCTTAACCTCACCAACTCGCTAGGGCACACGGTAAAACGGCACAAGCCGTTCGCCACCCTGCGTGATTTGCTTGGTCCCGCATTCGGACTCCGGCCAAGCTTGCTGGAAGCGGTCTTTCAGATTACGGAACTTTCAAAGTACTATCGACTGTCCTCGGCGGTGTACTGGAAGAATTCCCCAAAGAGCGACTGGGACAGCGGTTATGACTTATCCCCGAAGCATGTCCACGAGGTTATTTCGCACTTGAAGAATGAAGGGGTGGAACTGGGCGTTCATCCCAGCTATTACACCTTCAATGATCTGCACCGTCTCGGCGATGAGGTGGAACACATTTGCGACGTGATCGACGACAGCAGAATCGGAGGCCGTCAGCACTTCTTACGCTGGCACCCGCGTACCTGGCACGACTGGGAAAAGTGCGGCTTAGCGTACGACAGCACCGTGGGTTTTTCCGATCACATCGGTTTCCGGACAGGTACTTGTGTGCCGTACCGTCCATGGTCGCTCGAGCTAAATCGCGAGATCGATCTGTTGGAGATTCCGCTATTGGCTATGGATGTCACCTTGGCTTATTACATGAGGCTGGCTCCAGAGGATTCGGTGGCGCTTCTATTGCATTGCGCGCAGCGTTGCAAGATTGTGGGAGGCGTGTTCACTTTGCTCTGGCACAATCGCAGTCTGCTTGATCCGAATTATGGCCGCGCTTACCAGACGGTGTTGGAGGCGCTGGCGTTCACCCCTGCGTTCGATTGGAAACAGGCCTTGAGCAGCGGCCGGTGTTGATTCCGTCGAGATAATCCAGTTCTAAACCAAACGATCCAGCTACAAACCAGGAGAAACTCTCGTGATTGACTCAGTTGTCATTGTCGTGGGCCAAGGGGAAATTGGAAAGCCGCTTCAGAAAATTCTTAGTCGCACTCATCAGTGCGTCGGGGTTGATATTGAGCCCGTCGAAGTTGCCGGGCCGTGCTCGACGATGCACATCTGCTACCCGTACCAGGTCCCCGATTTCGTGGGTACGACTGCGGCCTATATTTACAGGTACAAGCCAGAACTGACGATTATCCATAGCACGGTTATTCCCGGCACGACTCGTCGCGTGTACGAGGCATCGGGCGCCAAGCTTGTCTACAGCCCAGCCCGCGGCAAGCATGTGCGCATGGAAGAGGACCTGCTTCGCTACAAGAAGTTCGTGGCTGGCATCGATAATATCGCCACCACGTTGGCGCTGGAGCACCTTGCGGCCGCCGGTTTCCGAACTGATCTCTTCCGCACGCCAGAGATTGGCGAGCTTGCCAAGCTAGTCGAGACGACGTGGCTGGGCGTACTCATCGGCTGGTCGCAGGAGGTGGAGCGCTTTGCCGAATCCTACGACGCTTCGTTCGACGAGATGAATGCCTTCATCAAGGAGATTGATTTTCTTCCCTCACACATCTTTCCGGGCTGGATCGGCGGTCATTGCGTCATGCCAAACATTGAGTTGCTGCAAGAACGCATTCAGTCGCAGTTCCTGGACGCGATAGTCGTGTCAAACGCAAAGAAAGAGCAAGCCCTCCTCAATTCCCTGGCAAAGGCAGGATAAACATGAGAGTCGGACTGATCGGTTACGGTTACTGGGGGCCCAATCTCGCGCGGACCCTGAACCAGACGGAGAAATGTGAGTTCGTCGCTTGCTGCGATGCCAATCCAAGAAGCCTGGGCAAGGCACTCCGCTCTTATCCTTCGCTGAAGGGATTCACGTCGGCGCACGAGCTTTGGGACAACGTGGACGCAGTGGTGATTGCAACCCCCATCGCCACGCATTTCGAACTGGCGCGCGAAGCTCTGCGGCGTGGCAAGCATGTGATGGTCGAAAAACCACTTGCCCACAGCTCGCGCCTTGCCGAAGAACTCGTCGAACTGGCGGAACGGCAACGATGCACACTCATGACCGGCCACACCTTTATTTACAGCCCACCCGTAAATGTGGTGAAGAACCTCATTGAGGATGGGACGTTGGGCGACATCCATTACATCAGCTTGTCTCGCGTGAATCTGGGCCTCTACCAGAAAGATGTCGATGTCATCTGGGATCTGGCTGTCCACGACGTTTCAATCCTGTTGCACTGGCTTGACGAAATGCCCGTCTGGGGAAGTTCCTTCGGGCGCGCCTGCGTGCAGAAGGACAAAAATGACGTGGCCTTCATCTGGCTCCAGTTCCCCAGCGGCGTGGTGGCATCCATCGAAATCAGCTGGCTTTCTCCGCAGAAGATGCGCCGCACGTCAATCGTTGGCTCCAAGCGCATGATCGTGTATGACGATACCGAACCCAGCGAAAAGATAAAGATCTATGACCGTGGCGTGGTGGTAAAGCAGCCCGAATCGTTCGGAGAGCACCAACTTACGTACCGACTCGGCGACATGGTGGCTCCCAACCTCAGTAATGTCGAACCCTTGCTGGTCGAAATCGAACACTTTATCGACTGCAGCGCCAGCGGCCGGCGACCGCGTACTGACGGCGCGTTCGGGCTGAAAGTGGTGCGAGTCCTGGAAGACGTTGTCAAGCGTTCCCTAAGCGTGCGGTCGGAGGCGACGACGCCGAAACTGGTGGAACTGGAAGGCGTGGCCTAATGACTCCGACTCCGACGACTGCTGTGCAATCTGACCGGTCCTATATGTCCCATCCCCTCGCATTAGTTGAGTCCGATGAGATCGGCGAAGGCACGCGCATCTGGGCCTTCGCCCACGTAATGAAAGATGCGCGGATTGGGCGAGGCTGCAATATCGGGGAACACTGTTACATCGAGCAAGGCGTCACGCTCGGCAACAACGTCACAGTAAAAAACGGGGTCAACGTATGGACGGGTGTGACGATCGAAGACAATGTGTTTCTCGGTCCCAACTGCGTCCTTACCAACGATCCGAATCCTCGTGCTTATATCAAGAAGTCGGCGGACTCGCTGGTCGAGACCCTGATCCGCAGCAATGCCACCATAGGCGCTAATGCCACCATCGTCTGCGGCGTCATCATTGGCCGGTACGCCTTTATCGGTGCAGGGGCTGTGGTCATTCGTTCGGTCCCAGATTTTGCGCTGGTGGTGGGAAATCCAACGCGGCAGATCGGCTGGATGTGTGCCTGCGCTCAGCGCATCCCGATGACGACAATCCAGGACGTTCTAAGTTGCCCGCATTGCCAATGCGACTATCGACGCGGTGAGAACGGATTAGTGCCGATTTCCGCGCGCACGGATATCAGTATCTCGTGTACGACGGAACGCTTCACATCTACCCAGTGATCCAACCATGCACCCGCGGGAGGTTGACAAGCCATGCTTAGCATATATAAAACCAGCTGCCCGTTATTGATATTGACGACTCTAGCCTTGGTCCATGCAGGTCTGAGCGCACAAGTCGCGAGCGCTCCGCTGACCCGTGACCCTGTTACCGTAACTTCCAAAACAACAAACGGGCTTCTGCAGGATGCTGCCGCAGCAGGGAAACTTCACGACCTTCACATTGGAATCGGGGATCTTCTGCAGATCACCATGTTTGGGACCCAGGATTTCAATGCCGATTTCCGGGTCAGCTCTTCCGGAAATATTTCTCTGCCGCCTCTCGGCCTGGTTCATGTCGCCGGCATGAGTACCTCCGAGGCCGAAAGATCGATTGAGCGCCAGTTGGTCGAAGGCGGCTTCTACCGCGAGCCCCGAGTATCCGTGTTCGAGAAGGAATATGTCACGCAGGGAGTTTCAATCTTAGGGGAGGTGAAAAATCCGGGTGTGTATCCGCTGCTGGCCGATCGCCACTTGTTGGATCTGCTTTCTCAAGCCGGCGGACTCACACCCAATGCCTCCAAGACCGTTTCCGTCACGCATGCAGGCCAGAATACTCCGAGCGTGGTTACACTCTCGCCAGATCCTGAGTTCGCCGCGACATCCAACCCTGCGATTCTGACAGGGGATACGATCGTGGTCGCCACCGCGGGAGTGGTGTATGTCATCGGAAACGTCAACAAGCCCGGTGGGTATCCCATGACTGACAGCCAAATCACTGTGCTTCAGGCCTTAGCGCTCGCGGGTGGCAATAGTCCAATGGCTGCTCTGGATCGAGCCCAAATCGTGCGCCAAGTCAATGGCGCCCGCGAGTCCGTTCCTATTTCGGTCAAGAAAATTCTTGATGGCCGTAGCAAAGATATCCGGCTGCAATCCGAAGACATCCTCTTCATTCCCGGTAGCGCGGGGAAGAGTGCCGCTGCTCGAAGTATGGAGGCCATATTGCAGGCTGCTGTCGGGGTAGCAGTTTACCGGCGCTGATGGCTTTTCGCGCATCCCATGTTTTTCCTTCCGCTTTTCACCGAACCGTGTCACTAGCCACAAACCTTACCGCATTCCCCACGGCGCCAAAGACGCGGTGGTCCCGGATCGCAGGGCTGCTACGGCCTTCGCATGAGCACACACCAATTTCGGCAGCCATGCTCCTGGTGTCGGCTTTGTGTGTCTCGCGACTGCTTGGCTACGTGCGCGAGGCATATATCGCCTCTGTGTTCGGTGCAGGTGCAAACACAGATGCGTATGTTGCCGCCTTCACTCTTCCAGACACGTTTTCCTGCATGCTCGCGGCAGGCTCGGTCGGTGTGACAGTCACGTCAATCATGGCGCGCTATCGTGCCGAAAAGCGGGAGGAGGTGGCACAGCAGGGCATAAACGTGATGATGACCGTGATACTCGTGATCCTGGCCCTGGGCATCACGGTTCTCGAACTGACGGCGTCGAAGATCGAGCCGTACATGTTCCCCCACTTCACGCCGGCGCAGCTCGAGCTTTGCACGAGGATCACGCGCATCTTACTGCCGAGCAAGATCTTTTATTATTTTGGTGGCGTCTTCGCCGCGGTACTGCTCTCGCGTCGCTGGTTTCTCGTCCCGTCTACCGTACCTCTTCTCTATAACGTCTGTATCATTCTGTCGGGCGTAGTGGCGGCGCGACGCTTCGGCATCACCTCATTGGCTTTCGGCGTTGTGGCTGGATTGTTCATCGGTCATTTCTTTCTTAATGCCATTAGCGCCGGCCGCAGTGGTTTCCATTTTCGTCCGTCGTTCGACTTACACAATCCTGCCTTCCGCGAGTGGGTTCGTCTTTCAGTTCCCCTGGGACTTGGCATCAGCATTTTGATGGCTGATTCCTTGTACCAGCGATATTTCGCCTCCGGCAGTCCGGGAGACATCTCGCGCCTCTACTATGCCAGACAGCTTTTCACGGTTCCGCTGGGAATCCTCGGCCAGACTGCCGGGCAAGCGTCCTTACCATTCTTTGCGCGCCTCTTCGGTGAAAAGCGGGGCAAGGAGTTCGGAGCTACCGTAAACAAGGCGGTAACGGGAATCTTCACGCTCTCGATTTTGTGCACAGCGTGGTTCATGGCCGCGGCGCTCCCGGTCGTCGATCTGGTTTATCGCCGGGGCCGATTCCAATTCTCCGACTCACAACAAACCGCCGTCTATCTGTTCTGTTTCTCTCTCGCACTAGGGTTTTGGGCAATAGAGGTACTCTACGCTCGCGCATTCTTTGCGGCCGGAAACTCGCTCACGCCGATGGTTGGGTCGACCATTGTCACCATCATCGCCTTTCCGATCTACGCAGTCATGTTCAGGATGTTTTCGATAGTCGGACTGGTGATCGCGTCAGACATAGCCATCGTGCTGGACACGATCGTTCTCGCTGTGCTGCTACACCGGCGCCATCTAGTCCGCTTGACTGACCTCCGCTGGGGTGAAATCGGAAAGGTTATGGCAGTTGCCAGTTTTGCCGGCCTGACCGCGTGGGGCGCGTCCCAGGCCATTCCGCTGCATGGCAGCCGCAAGGATGATCTCGTCGCATTGGGATTGATATCTCTCGCATGGGGCGGAACCACTCTGTTGGGTATCTGGCTGACAGGCTCGCAGTTGCTGGATTACCTTAAGCCTGCGCGCTGGACCGTTTCATCATTGCGGTCGCCACGCGATTCGGCCCCGCTCAACGAGATTGCCTGATCAATTTCGAATTGCCCGTATTCCAAGAAACAATAAGGAGAGCAACGAACGCTATGGCCGGACCGGCGACCACTCTGCAACGAGAGTTGGCGAACCTTCACCCCATGAAATCGAAAGGATTCGCCCGACGCAAACCTGGGCTTGAGATTGTGCTTCTCGGGGTTGACGGCACGGGAAAAACAAGTGTCGCTAATGCCTTCCGTCATCTTACTCGTCCTGTCAAAGTGATCGCTATGGGGTCGGCGCATTTTCGATGTTTGCCGATGCTGCAAAGGTTCTTTCCCTCACCTGTGGTGCAGTTGGCTGCGCATTGCGAACGGATGTTGCGGCGATGGTTGGGATTCTGCCTTGGATGTCTCGGCTGGATCGTCATCTACGATCGTCATCCGCTGGAGCAGATCAACACCAGGCCGTCATTCCTAAAAGACAGAATCAACAACTATTTCTTCCATCTCTACGATCGGCGAGTTGATCTTACATTTTGGCTCACTGGCGACTACCAGCAAATCTATGAGCGCAAAAGGGAGTTCACAGCTGAACGCCTGCGCAATCTGGACGAAAAGATATCGAATGTGCTGGCCTACTGTCACATCGACCACTTGAAAGTGAATGTAACAGACAACAGCATGGATGATGTCGTGGGCATCATTGTCCGGCAGGTCTCTGCCACGTATGAGGCTGGCTCACAAACGCAAGTCGAAGCTCCCCCTGCAGCATAAAAACAGCGGCATAAAAACCTATGAAAATCCTGGTCGCAAGTCACCTGGAACCGTCAGCTATCAGCCAACTACAGCAACGCCACGACGTAATTTGCACGTTTGATCAGCCAACCGCGGACCTGTCTTCGATGGTCCATGATCGCGAAGTGTTGGTGTTTCGCAGTGGGGTTGAGATTGCGCGGGCAGTTATGGACTGCGCTCCCGATCTAAAGCTCCTGGTGCGTGCTGGATGCGGCCTGGACAATCTAGATTGTGAATACGCTCGTAAACGGGGGATCGTGCTGCGAAGGATCCCCGAACCGGCAGCGCAGGCTGTCGCGGAAATGGCTCTGGCCTTAATGTTTGCACTCGCCCGCAATATTCGACAGGCCGATGCCATGCTGCGGCACGGCCAATGGGCAAAGGATACGTTGGAAGGCCATCTGCTCGCCGGCAAAGTTCTAGGAATTGTGGGGGCGGGCAACATCGGCTCCCGTCTTGGCGTGCTAGCCTCCTCTGTTGGCATGGAGCCGATCGGTTGTATTGGCGACTCACCTCCAGTCGTTGTTCGAGCCCTCCACGACAAGGGCATCACAGTCGCGGACTTTCATACGGTCCTCGCCTCCGCTGATTTCGTTAGTGTTCATGTTCCTCTAAATGACACAACACGGAATCTCATCAACGGGAGAGCTCTGTCATTAATGAAGGAAGGCGGCTATCTGATCAATCTTGCCCGTGGCGGGGTGGTGGATGAAACGGCGCTATATGCCGCCTTGACTGCAGGCCGACTTCGCGGCGCGGCGCTGGACGTCCACGAACACGAAGGTCAAGGCCAGATCTCCCCGCTGGCACAACTGTCCAATGTGGTTCTCACTCCTCACATCGGCGCATCGACGGTCGAGACGCAGCAACAGATCGGAGTGCGTGTTGTCGAGATCGTCGAAGCATTCGCCCAACAATCCGAACAACAATCTATGACGGCGGCGCGCCGCGAGACCGAAATCAGAGTCACGGCAGGCGCGCTCTCCGGTGAAATGGTGCGTATATGACTAAGAAGACTACTCAATTCAAGCGACTTCTGCATTCCGGGAAGCTGGAGTTTCTGATGGAAGCCCATAACGGCCTGACTGCGAAGTTGGTCGAAGAAGCGGGCTTCAAAGGGATCTGGGCCAGTGGTCTTACTTTGTCCGCCGCCATGGGAGTGCGCGACAGCAATGAAGCCAGTTGGACCCAGGTGCTGGAGGTCGTGGAACTGATGAGCGATGCCAGCAGCGTTCCTATTCTTTTGGATGCTGACACTGGATATGGAAACTTCAACAATGTGCGCCGCTTGGTGCACAAGCTCGAGCAACGCAATATCCCGGCCATGTGCATCGAGGACAAGGTTTTTCCCAAGACGAATTCGTTCCTCAATGAGAAACATCAACTCCTTGCCGATGCTGAGGAATTTGCCGGCAAGATCAAGGCTGCCAAGGATACGCAACAGGATTGCGACTTCTGTGTAGTCGCCCGAATTGAAGCTTTCATCCTCGGCTTGGGTCT
>DATFVD010000134.1:0-2425 GCA_035260505.1 Terriglobales bacterium | reverse complement strand
TCCGCGATCCCGACCGCAGATTGTAGCGTCACAAGCCCGTTTTCGTGTGATCGAATTATTCGAGTTTACGACGGCCTTTTCGTAGAAGTGGCCGCGCTTGGCATTTCGATTTGAGCCACCATTTGATAACGCCCGGATTGTCGGCAAACAGGAAGTAATCGGGGTTAGTTGCGGTTAGCCGTGACTCGGGCGCGAATCATCAAGAAGGCGTCCGTAAAGCGGCAGTGGTCGATTTCGCTTCGACGAGTACACGGTCCTATCAGAAGCCAGGCCCATCCGACGATCAGCTCTTTCAATAGAGAGAGTCATTCCTCGCGCAGAAGTATCGCAGGATCAACCGACAGCGCGCGTTGCGCCGGAATCCACGCAGCGATTAGCCCCAGCAACGCCATCGCGAGAACAGTACCTGTCAATAGCAGGGGATCGCGCGGCGTGGCCTGATACACAATGAAAGCCAGCACCTTCGTCGCAAGCAGACCCAGAACCAATCCAACCCCCGAACCAATCGCCAACAGTTTGAACGCACGTCCCAGCGCGGCCTGCAACACTTCCTTGCGTTGCGCGCCGAGAGCCACGCGAATTCCCAACTCCTTGAGCCGCTTGCTCACCGAGTAGGCAGCCATTCCGAAGATGCCCGTGATCGAAAGCATCGCGCCCATCATGCCCAGCACACCCAGCGATACTGTCGCCATGCGCGAGGGGAACAAAGTTCCGCCTAGTTCTGTGCTCCACGGGCGAATCGCCAGAACCATCCCAGGGTCGATGTCCCGGAGCACACTTCTCATGGCCACGGCAAGTTCCTGCGGGTCGCGACTCGAGCGCACCACCAGCCATGTCCAACTAGCCGGCGACTGCAGGAGGGGGAGGAACATCGCGGGCTGTTGGTCTTCGGTAAGGTTCTTATATTTTCCGTCTTCGACCAGACCCACCACTCGCACGCGCGTTCCATCCCTCATCTTGAAATACCGGCCGATAGCGTCCGGTATGGAGCCCAGTATCTTGCTTGCGAACTCCGGGTTCACCACTGCTACGCGCGGGGCGTTTGTGTCGTCACGCCATGAGAAGGCTCTGCCCGCCAATAAAAATGTCCCGGATGCGCGGAAGTAGTCTGGAGATACGTTGTACATATAAGGGTCGGCCGCGGCATTCGATGGGCTCAGATCCGCGGTTGTGTCGGTATAGACGATCCCTTGCCAACTACCGGGAGGTTCTAACGGCGGATAATTCACCGATCCTACGGAATCTACGCCAGGAATCGCTTGTATGGCATCGATCATGCGCCGTTGCATTGCGGGTACTCTTTCGCCGCTGTAGCCTGCTGTCGTCAGATCAGTATCTACCAACATCGCGTTCCGCGGCTCAAAACCGAAGTTGCTGTGCATGGAGCGCATGAGTCCACGCACAGCAACAATCGATGAAGTGACCAGCACGGCACAGATCGCAATTTGGACGACAAGCATTACGTCCCGCACGGTAATTCGGCGCCCGAACGCGCCTGTCGATCCCGCTTTGACGATCTCATACGGATTGGCCCGGAGGATCTGGCGTACCGGAACAATTCCGAATAGAACTCCGCTGACCAACGCCAAGACCAAAGCTACCAAATAAACGTTAGCGTCCGGACTTACCGGCACATGGAGGGGGAATCGCGGAAATGGCTGCCACACGCTCAACCGGCGCAAAAGCACAATGCTTCCCATAAGTCCCGCTACGCCTCCAGCGAGCGAAAGCAGCACGGATTCGGTGAACAGCTGGCGCAAAATGCGATTGCGGCTCGAACCAAGAGCCAGGCGCAAGGCCACTTCGCGAGAACGGTCGGCGGCCCGCGCGGCAAACAGGCTGCCCAGGTTGGCACAGGCCGCCAACAGTATCAAACCCGAAAGAAGCATCAATCCGGTGAGAAAAGCCCGCGTTGCCCCCCCCAAATAGTCGCCATGAAGACCAGGCCGCGCCAGCGTATAAGGCTCATTACCTTCTTCTTTGGGATAGCCTCTTTTCAGATACGAATCCACGGAGTTCAGATCGGCAGTGGCCTGCGCCGGAGTGACTCCCGGCTTCAGATGTCCCACCATCTCAAACATCCAATGGATCTCGCGCGCGTTCAAGATCTTCTCGCCGGATAACTGCTCATGGTTCACGATGGGCACGAAGATATCCGAAGCGAAAAACAAGACGGTCCCCTGGAACCCTGGAGGCGCCACGCCAAGGATGGTGAATGGATGCCTGTTGAGCCGAACAACGCGGCCCACCACGCCGCGATCGTTCTGAAAATGGCTGTGCCAATATGCGTAGGAGAGCACGACATAGGGCGCGCTGTTTGGGCCATGCTCATCGGAATCGTGGAAGAATCGGCCAAGGTACGGTTGAATGCGCAATACGTCGAAGTAGTTTCCGCTGGTTTCGTACTGCCAGACATTGGATGGAT
>DATFVD010000133.1:0-2807 GCA_035260505.1 Terriglobales bacterium | reverse complement strand
AGGAGCCCGTTTTGGCAAAATTGTGCAAAGCGATGCACACAACCGAAGCCCTCCTCTGGAAAACTACAGGGCTTTCAAACTTCAGGGCCTGATTTCCCCCAAAAACCTTGTCTATGAATTCTTTGTGAAAGTCGACCGGTTGGACAATTGCATGCCCTATCCATGACGAAAGGAGTTTCGATCTTGAGAAACTTGGTCCCTGTTTTTCTGCTAGTCCTGTTGGCTACAAATTCTTTTGCGGCACCTGCCGTCGTACGATCTTCAGTCATTCCCGAACCCGGTATTCTCGCCTTACTGGGAGGCGGCCTGGTTGGCTTAGCCACCTTGATTCGGCGTCACCTGAGCGACTAGTCCCTCTTGCCGAGAGCCCCCTCGGCAATTCCCTATCCTTCAGTCTCCTTGCTGCCTTTCGCGGACGCTGCCGATCAACTTGTGTTTCAGTTCCTGCGCAACTTAGTGCGGTCGGAGGTAGGTCTGCTTAGCGGGATGTTTAAGTGCTACCTCTAACACCATGAAACTACAACAGTTATTTTGTCACGACGGAAGCTCTCTTTGGCGACACACTTGCGCATAGCATTGTGATCGACTCACCTCCGGGAGATAGAAAACTCTGACTATGACTCGCATTCGCCTTTCGTTGCTTCTGCTTCTTCTGCTGGCCATCGCCGTTCCCTTCGCGACGGCCGACACAATCCAATTGAACGTCAACAACCTCGGCATCGGCGGTAGCATCGGCACCGTAACCCTGACGGCCCAGGGCGGGGGCGTGATGGTCACGCTCCAAGCCAATGCCGGCTACAGCTTTAAGCTGAGCGGTGGGGACATCCTGTTCAACACGAACGCCAGTCTCACTGCCGGAAACATCTCGAGTGTGCTGATTGACGGCAAATACACATCGAACTTCACGTTCGCTGGCCACGGCCCGAAACCGTTCGGATCCTTCGCTTATGACATTCGCAACCTGACAAAAGGGACTCTTCCTAAGGGCTACGTCAGCGCGAACACCATCTCGTTCTTCATTTCTGGCGTCACGCTCCAGCAAATGAAGGCATACGGTTTTGCGGTTCACTTCTGCACGGCCAGTGGAAGTAACTGTGGTCCGGCCACCGGGTTTGCCACCAACGGTCAGGCAGCAGTGCCGGAACCGGGCACGCTGTCATTGCTCGGAACCGGGCTCGCGGGCCTCGCCGGGGTTTTCCGCCGCCGCTTCCGTTCGTAGATTCGCCTCTACTAGATTCCCTTCCCCCCGGGCATAACGCCCGGGGATTTTTTTGCCTCGGAAATACGGGCGCCATGTCCTGGCCCTTTCGCAGGCGCTCGGCGCCATATGCCCTCCTCTCACCACCCGCAGCTCCTAGCTGACGGCGGCGCTCCGATCTTGCGGACCTAAGTGTTCGGGGTTAATGCTGACGCCGGTTGTTTTCGATCACGTCCAGAAAATACTGGTGAATGCGCGGGTCGTCGCTCAACTCAGGATGGAAGGTCGCCGCCAGCGTCTTTCCCTTGCGCACCAGCACCGGCACTTTGTCGCTGCCCTCCGTCGCGATCACTTCCACGCCCTCACCCACCCGTTCAATCTTCGGAGCGCGGATGAATACCATTTCAATGGGATCGCCAAGAAATTGGCCTTCGCGAATGGAGCTGTCGATCTGTCGGCCGTAAGCATTACGGCGCACCGTGATATCGAGCGCGCCCAGGCCTGTCTGCTTGGGATTCTCTACATCTGTGGCCAGCAGGATGCATCCCGCGCAAGTGCCAAAGGCCGGCTTCGCGCGCACGAATTCTTTCAGCTTCGCGAATCCGTCTTCGCCGAGCAGCTTGAGGAATGTCCCCGACTCGCCGCCGGGGATGACCAGGCCGTCCATCTCGCTGAGTTGCTCGGGCTTCTTGACCAGAACAACTTCGGCGCCGAGTTCCTCGAGACGGCGGCGGTGGGCGTCGAAATCGCCTTGCAATGCTAGTACGCCGATTTTCATGGTTGTAGAGAACGCGCTCTTGCCTGCGAAAGCTGACGCCGTCGCTAGGGTTCGGAGTATCTGCAATCGATTTTAAAGTATGCTGGTCCGCCAGAGTGGGGTTATAATTGCCGCCAATTTTGGAAACCGACGGACGGTTTCGCCTATGGCGAACAAGCATCTCTGGCCACTTGTTTGTACTCTGGCACTGCTGACAATTGTGTGCGCGTGCGGCGGTGGATCTTCCAATGTGACGCCCCCTCCACCGAACCCTGACTCCCTCTATGCCCTCACACTGAGCGGCCCACCGCCCAATCTGAGCTTTCAACTCTCGAACCTTAAGGTGGATTCATCGACGGGAGCCTTGGGCTCCCCAGCAACAACCACATTTGGGTCTCAACTTGTTCCAGGAATCGCCGTGGAGCCCGATTCGAAGTACTTGTATGCTTCCTATCCAAACCCCATCGCAAACGCGATTGGCATCTTCACGATTGACCCGAGCACGGGTGTGCCAACTCAAACGAGCATATTTTCGTTGAATGTAATCTGTCCGTTGTGCGCTCCTGCCAGCGGTCCGGGGGAATTGACTCTAAGTCCCAGTGGGAAATTCCTGTATTACGCCAGTTCCTCGTTGGGTGGAGGAGTGTCGCAAGGGATTGGCGCGCTCGCGGTTGACAGCGCAGCAGGCACATTGAGTGTCGTAGCAGGTTCGCCATTTCCCGCCGACCAGGCGCCTTTTATTGTGCGCGTGCATCCCTCTGGGCAATTCTTGTACACCGAAAACATAGACGCATCTGGCGGCAACTTTCTCCTGCAGAGTCTCTCTGCATTCTCAGTTGACTCCAGCACCGG
>DATFVD010000132.1:0-2909 GCA_035260505.1 Terriglobales bacterium | reverse complement strand
CCCTCGCGCCGAACCGTCTACAAGCTCGCCGCGCTCTTCAGCCTGGATTCGTTTGCGGGCGGCTTCACCGTTCAATCGCTCATGGCGCTTTGGCTGTTCGAGCGCTTCGATCTCTCGCTCGCCGCAGCGAGCGCGTTCTTCTTCTGGTCGAACGTGCTCACCGCCCTCTCCTATCCGGTCGCGGCGCGGCTGGGCAAACGCTTCGGCCTCGTCAACACCATGGTTTTCACCCATATCCCCTCGAGCGTCTGTCTCATTCTCGCGGCCTTCTCGCCGAGCCTCACCATCGTGCTCGCGCTGCTGCTGGTGCGCTCCGCGCTCTCGCAGATGGACGTGCCGACGCGCACGTCCTACGTCATGGCGGTGGTGACCCCCGCCGAGCGGACGGCGGCCGCGAGCGTGACCGCGGTCCCGCGCAGCTTGGCATCGGCGATCAGTCCGGCGCTCTCCGGCGCCCTCCTATCCACGTCGTTTGCGGGATTGCCGCTCGTCGTCTGCGGCGTGCTGAAGATCGTCTACGACCTGTCGCTGCTGTTTTCGTTTCGACACATCAAGCCGCCGGAAGAGAAGGACGCGCCGCGCTGAGCTGACACGGTCACCGGCATGCAAGCCAAATTGGCCGTGCCCGCAGGGAAAGCCGAATGAATGTCCAGGATCATGGCAATGGGTGTCATATTGAATATGCAGGTGGCGTTGATCAAACCTCTCATCCTCGGAAGCAGTCGACAAGGAGAGAACCAATGCAAACAATATCAGTATTGCTTGTGTTGGGCTTGAGCGCTGTCGCCATGACAACACCGGCCGTTGGCGGTTATCGTCTCGTTCAAACGGTTGCCATTGCTGGCGATGAGGGATGGGATCATCCCACAGTAGATAGTGCCGCGCGGCGACTATACGTGACGCACGGCACACACGTGGTCGTGATCGATGTCGACTCCGGAAAGCTCGTGGGAAGGATCGACAACACGCCCGGTGTTCACTTTACCGTAATCGATCCGGAACTGGAGCGTGGCTTTATCAGCAATGGCGGGGCTGCCCGACTAACGATCTTCAATACGAACACGCTGGAAACCACCGGGCAGGTGAAATCAACGGGCGAGAACCCAGGGCCAACCGTCTTTGATCCCGCGACAAAGCGTGTCTTTACCTTCAATCTCAACAGCCACAACGCAACTGTTGTCGACTCCAAGGAAGGTAATGTGGTCGGTGCCTTCGACTTGGGCGGAAGACCAGAACTTGTCGGTACGGATGCAAAGGGCAATGTTTTTGTCAACCTGGTGCAGAAGAACGTCGTCTTGCAGATCGATTCTCGGAAGATGACGGCAGGTCAAACTTGGCCGGTCGCGCCGGGCGTGGGCCCACGGACCATGGCCGTGGACCAGAAGAACGCAAGGCTCTTCATTGGATGCGCCAATCGTCTAATGGTCATTCTGGATTCGAATAATGGGCGCGTGATTGGCTCGCTACCGATCGGGCCGGGACCGGATGACTCGGCGTACGACCCGGAAACACGCCTCGTATATACCTCCAATGGCGGCGACGGCACGGTTTCGATCATCCAGCAGGAATCTCCAGATAACTACCGCGTGGTCGAAACCGTGAAGACTGCGCCGGGAGCGCGGAACATGGCGCTCGATCTTAAGACGAAAAAGATATTCTTGCCCTTATCCGACCGCGAGCCCCCACCGCCGCCGACGGCACAAACCCCTAATCCCCGGGGCAACGTCATACCCGGAAGCTTCCGCGTTCTTGTCTTTGGCATGTAGAAATCACATTCGCCACGCCGTCCGCGACCGCGCGCGCTTTACGCGTCAATCACGCGGCCGTCGCGCCCCGCATCATCCATCGTCTCAATGCGTTTCACGAACGTTATCGGTTCCTCGGCCCATTTTATTATCGCTACCCGAATCTATGTCGGGCGATCTCGTATTGAGAGGGAGGACTGAGCTGATACAGGCCTTCGCTGATAACCCTCGGTTGAAACGGATCAACCGCTGTGGTAGTGTTGCGTCGAGACCTCTTCGAATGGTTGTATGGCCGGGAGTAGCGCGATGGCCGTCAATTTTCGGAGCGTCCTGCCTGCCCTCACCGGTATTTCAACGTTGGGCCTCGCCGCCCTCGTGTCGGCTCAAGCGCCGGCACCCACAGCGGATCGGCCACATCTTGCGAAAGATGCCAAGGAAGCCATGGACTTCCTGGCGACTTGGGTGCGCGTCACGTCAGGCGAAGAATACTTCAAGGGCGCCACCTATGTTGGGAGCGAAGGCTGCAAGGGCAGCGGATGTCACGATCAGCAGATCCAAGAGTGGCGCACGACCTGGCATTCGAAAATCCTCACGCTGCCTTCCGCTGAGACGGTCAAGGGCGATTTCAACAACGCCGTCATCCCCTTCCAGAACATTCGCGCCGTGGCGAAGGGGCACGATGCCGATTTGGCAAAATTGCAGAACATACCTGTAAAGTTCGATGTGCGAACCGAAAGCAGCAACGGCAAGTTTTTTTTCATCATCGTCGATCCAAGAGATACGGGCTCGCCCAAGAACGGCCAGAGATACGAAGTGGCGCTGGTCGTTGGCGGAAAGTGGCAGCAGACCTATCACGTCCGTCCGGTCGGCAGCGACGGCAATCCGGGCGATTTCTATTTCCCAGCGCCGATCCGTTGGTCGTTGGATCCGAACCCAAGCCCCGGCCAGCCCACGGGCGCATGGGAAGTTGGCAATTTCCAACAGGAAAACTGGGTCTGGTTCGATAATTCTGAATTAGCAATCGCACGCAAGCCGGACGAACTCCCTGTGGCGCGTTTCGCCGAAGCAAAATGCATGGGCTGCCATACCACCGGCTTTGACTTTGTGCCGCCCGACCCACCGCCGGCCAGTCAGCACTGGAAGATGCAGGGCGCGGGGGAAATG
>DATFVD010000131.1:0-8207 GCA_035260505.1 Terriglobales bacterium | reverse complement strand
TCCCAAATCAATCCGCATCCCCCGCAGCTTCACTTCCCCGTCCACTCGCCCCAGATACTCGATCTCCCCATCCCTCCGCCACCGCCCCAGGTCCCCCGTCCGATACAACCTCTCCGATTCCTCCGGCGCGATCGGATTCTCTATGAAACGCTCCGCCGTCAACTCCGGCTGCCCCCAGTACCCCAGCGCCAGCCCATTTCCGCCAACATAAATCTCCCCCCGCACTCCCACTGGTACCGGATTCCGATTTTCATCCAGCACGTACACCTGCGTGTTGCTGATCGGCTTGCCGATCGGCACCGTCGCGCCAACATCTTCCTCTCCCACCTCGTGCCACGTCACATCCGCCGCCACCTCCGACGAACCGTAAATGTTCAATAGCGTGGCCTCCGGAAAGCCCTGACGGAACCGTCGCGCCAACTCCCCCGTCAGCACTTCTCCGCTGCACGACCACAGCTTCAGCTCAGGTACCCTCTCCTCGAGATTCGGTGCGTGCTCCAGCAGCATTCGTAACAGCGACGGCACCAGCACGATCCTCGTAACCCTGTGCTCGGCCAGAATCTGCAAAAGTTCTTCCGGATCCAGCACCGCCTCCTGCGGCAATATCACACTCGGAATGCCCGCCAGCAGCGGCCCGAAGATCTCCCACACCGAATCCACAAATCCCAGATTCGTCTTCTGACAGCAAACTTCCCCCTCCTCGAATGGATATCTCTCCCACATCCATCTCATTCGATTCATCGCCCCGCGATGGGTCCCTTCCACCCCCTTCGGCTTCCCGCTCGATCCCGATGTGTACAGCACGTAGGCGCTTTTGACGCTTGACAAATCCAGAAGAGGATTCAGCGGGGACTCATTCCTGATAAGCTCCGCATCGGCGTCGAGCAGGATCAGGTTGCAAACTTTGTCAGGGAGCTTTTTCCTGATCCCGTTGTTAGACAGGACGCACTCGGCGCGGGTGTCCTCGAGCATGGAGGTGAGCCGCTGCATCGGGTAAGAACGATCAAAAGGCACATAGGCCGCTCCAGCCTTGAGCACGCCCAGGATCGCAACTGTCATTTCTGGAGATCGTTCAAAGGAGACTCCTACGAGACTGCCCGGCCCCACTCCCTTCTTTATCAGGTAGTGCGCCAGCCGGTTCGCATCCTCGTTGATCTGCCAGTAAGAGAATTTCTCGCCTTGGAAGACTAGTGCCGTCGAGTCAGGCGTCCGGGCAGCTTGGCGCTCGAAGGCAGAATGAATGTGAGGATCCCCCGGATAATCGACGGCGGTTTTGTTCCATTGCACTACTGTTTGTTCCCGTTCCCAATCATCCATGATCAGAATCCGAGCGAGAGGCTCGTCCGGATTCTTGAGAACGGCATTCACCAGGTTGCGGAAGTGGCACAGCTTTCTGAGGAGGGTTTGCTTCTCAAACAAATCCGTGTTGTATTCGAACCGGAAATGGAATCGGCCGTCTTCATAAGCCTCCACTGAAAGATCGAACTTGGCGATGCCGGTCTCGAACTCCAGTTCTTCCATTTCAAGCCCCGAAATTTCAAAGATCTGCTTCGGAATGTTCTGGAAAGTGAACATCACCTGGAAGAGAGGGCTAGTGTTCATCGAGCGCTGCGGGACCAGTTCTTCGACCAATTTCTCGAACGGAACATCCTGATGCGCATAGGCGTCCAAGGCACATGCGCGGACTTGTCGAACCAGATCGCGGAAGCTCATGTCAGGGGTAAAGTCGGCGCGGAAGACCAGCGTGTTCACGAAGAAGCCGATCAAGTTCTCGATTTCGATCTGGCTGCGGGCTGCGGTAGGAGTGCCGACAAGAATGCTGTCCTGGCCGGTATAGCGCCAGAGCAACGCCTGGAAAGCCGACATCGACACCATAAACAGGGTGGCGCCCTCGGTCTGCGCAAATTCCTTCAGCGCTGCAAGAACGTCGCCCTCGAAGATCAGTTCCTCGGTCGCTCCGTGCCAGCTATGAGTAGCGGGGCGGGGATGGTCCGTGGGCAGATCGAGGATGGTTGGCGCGCCGGCGAGTTTTCCTTTCCAGTACGTTACCTGTTTTGCGAGCACTTCGCCGGTAATGTATTCGCGCTGCCAATGCGCATACTCTGAATACTGAACCGGGAGCTCGGGGAGTTCGGGTTCCTGGCCGCTCATAAAAGCCTCATAACAATGAGCCAGCTCGCGGAAAAGGATCGAGATCGACCATCCATCCGTAATAATGTGATGCATCACCAGCACCAGGATGTACTGGTCTCGACTGAGTTGCACCAGAACAGTTCGGAGCAACGGCCCACGGGTCAGGTCGAATGGCTTCTTACCCTCCTCGCTGGCAATCCTTAGCGCTTCCGGTCTACGCTCGTGCTCCGGCAGATGCGCCAGGTTCAAGATCGGAACCTGCACATCGACTTCGGGCAACACGACCTGCCTCGTTTGGCCATCGACGCTCTCGAAAATCGTGCGCAATGACTCATACCGCCGAATAACTGCGCCAACAGCCGAGGTCAGGGCCGTCGTGTTCAAGGGACCAGTGATCCGGAAGGCTCGAACCAGGTTGTAGGCTGCGGTTCCTGGCTCCAGTTGATCGAGAAACCAAAGTCGTTCTTGGGCAAACGAAGCTGGGACACCCGTTAGGTTCATTCTTGTTCCCTAGAAGTATTTGTTTCCGCTACTTGGGGGACGGCAAAAGCAGTAGCGCAGATGGGATGTCGATTGTATGAAAAGGGTTGGGGGGATTTGGTACGATTTTTCCCAACTCCGGATGAGTCGAGCCAGCCCCTGCCCCGGCACTTGGGAGTTCGCGCCCACGGAGACCTAAATTCGACCTTGGACCCGAAAACCAAATACCGATATGCCGCATCTCACTGACGCTGCGTATTCTGGCCCGGATATGCAAAAAGTTGCACTCTCGGGTTTCAACACCATGATTGCCTCAGGGGTAGAGGTGTCGCTCTCGCCGCCGGTTTCGGTCGAAGTGCCTGCGACGAGTGTCGCCGGTCTGTATCTTCGGAGCGGAATGGCACAACCATTCTCGTTCCTTGCCGTTCACTCAGGCGGGTTACGCCCAAGACAAAAGCGTTCGGAGGCACAATGTCCAGGCCTGTCCGGGTCTCGGCAGCGCACTAACTGCATCAGGGAAGCAAATGACGGGAACTTCAGGAGATTCTGAATCCATGCTGTCCAGGCTCAAAACTTCAGAGGTCGGGGTTGCACAGCAAAGGAGACTGCTTGCTGAATTGCTTCTGCAGTCCAATCAGACGGAGATCTATCCTGCTTCTCTCGCTCAACAGAGACTATGGTTTCTGGATCAACTGGGGCCCAAGACCGCGGCCTACAATGTGCATTTCGGACTGTGGCTGCACGGACCGCTCGACATCGGTGCGCTCCGATCGAGCCTGCAGGAGTTGGCGAATCGCCACGCCAGCCTGCGCACGATCTTCAGGCTTGAAGGCGGAGAATTGGTACAGCTTGTCCTACCGCGTCTCTCCGTGAGTCTTCCGGTCACTGACATCACGCGTTCAGCAGATCCAGAAAGCGAGCACTATCCGCTGGCAAAGGCGGAGGTGGAAAAGAGCTTTGACCTTAGCAAGGGGCCACTATTTCGCGCCCGACTCATTCGCGTCACCGACACGGACCATGTTCTTCTGTGCACCATGCATCACATCGTCACCGATTCATGGTCGATGCAGATCATGGCACGAGAGTTGTCGGCCCTTTATAGTGGGTTTTCTGCTCAGCGCCCATCCCCGCTTCCCGAACTACCCATTACCTACGGTGACTATTCCGAGTGGCAGCGTAAATGGTTCAAGACCGCGAAAGTTCAACAGCAGTTGAAGTTTTGGAAAGACGAACTCGAAGATGCACCTGCTGTTTTGGAATTGCGGATGCAGCGGCCGCGCTTGCCTGAACAAACATTTGAAGGCGCGAGTCAGGAAATCCCGTTAGGTGATGAGACCACTGCCGGCATTAGGGCGCTGGCAGTTCGCCTGCAATCGACCCCGTTCATGTTGCTGCTCGCCGCCTTCAAGATTCTCCTGTATCGGGCCAGCGGGCAGCCGGACCTTTCAGTAGGAGTGCCGGTTGCGGGTCGTAACTCGGTGGAGATCGAGGGGCTGGTCGGATTCTTCGTAAACACCCTTGTCCTGCGCGATAACCTGTCCGCTAATCCGACATTTCCAGAACTGGTGGGGCAGGTGCGCGAAACCACCCTCCGAGGATTTGCCAACTCGGACGTTCCCTTCGAGAAGGTAGTGGAGTTTCTTCAGCCCGAGCGGAACTTGAGTTACAACCCGATCTTCCAGGTGATGTTCTCAGTGATCAAGGCGGCTGTGCAATCCGATACTTTCGGCGACTTGACCGCCTATTCCTACAGAGTAGCTCCCACTAAGGCGATCGTTGATCTGAGCATGACGATTATCGAAGGGAAAGGCGGCCAGTTCTGGGCTCAAATCGACCACAACACCGATCTATTCCGCTACGAAGACGTGAGCCGAATGCTCGCCGATTACTCTACCCTTCTTCAAGCCGTTATTGGCAGTCCTGAAACACGGATCATGGATCTTCCCCCCACGGAAGCGGCCGTGGATCGAACGGCGGAACAGCTATTACCTGCGGACATTCGCTCCAAACAAAAAACGCCGACACTTTGGTCAACATCCCGTGGGCTGAAACCGGGACGGCCAGGCGAGCCGCTCCGGGCGGAAGAAGAGCTGCTGGTGGGCATTTGGAGTGATCTGCTCCATTTGCCACAAATCAGCATCGACGACAATTTTTTCGAGATCGGGGGTCATTCTCTTCTTGCGGCTCAACTCATTGCGCAAGTACAGAGTGCCACCGGACGCAAAGTCTCAGTTTCTTCCGTCTTCCGTGCCCCGACCATTCGAGCTTTTGCGCAATTGCTCCGTGATAACTCGCCGGCGGAGCCCGATCCTATCGCCATGAAGCTTCACGACGGAAACGATGCGCTCCCATTCTTTGCTGTCGCTGCACCTGGAGTGGACACATTTGGATTCGCACAACTCGCGCGTCACCTGCCGTCAAGCCAATCGACTTACAAGTTGCAGGCATCTGCTCCGGTTGTCTGGGGTCGTCCTCTCACCAGTGATGAACTGCAGGCATTGGGCAGAGAGTATGTAACCGCCATGAGATCCGCGCAGCCCCACGGTCCTTACTGTCTGGGAGCTATGTGCGAGGGAGTCCTGATTGCTCAACAGATGATTCTCCAACTGGAATCGGAAGGGGAAGAGGTAGGACTGTTCACCATTTTCGACACCTGGGTCCTTGAGAATTCCCAGATCCGCTCGCTATGGGCCATCGACTATTACATGCAACGCCTCCGAAATTTTCGGACATTATCCTTCGACCGACAGTTCGCGACTGTGCGCCAAGTGTTCAGACGGATGACCTCACCAGTCGATGCCAATACCGGTAGTGGCTGGAACCGTGCCTATTGGCCGGATAAGAACTTTCAGCCACCCCAGTTTCGGGCTCCAGTGCTTCTATTCAAACGGCCACGCCAACCTTTCTTCTATGTTCGAGATCCGCAAATGGGCTGGGGAGCACGGTCCGAAAAGGGCGTTGAAACTTGTGAACTGAAATGCGGACACTACGAGATGCTCCGGGAGCCACACGTCCGTCTCGTTGGTCAAGCCCTTGGGAACCGATTACAAATGATAAGAAACCAGCAAGATGTGCAATCCGCTTCATGGATTCTTTCAAGCGATTCATACCGCGGATTTGATTCTGAAACGCGGGCGGAGTCGGCCGCCTAGCAGAGAGAATGCCACTCCGAATGAGTACTACTCCAGAAGCCGCCGTTCCCTCACAAATGACAGCACGCTCAGCAGGCGCACCGACGCATCCGACCACATGGGAAACCGCAAGCGGATTGGCGCGCGCTCCCGGCCGCCCCGTCAAAGTCATTCATCCACCGGCGTTTTCGATAGCTACCATCTTCACTGGCCTGCGGACGTTGGTCCACTATTCAGATCTGCTCTATACGTTGAGTCTGTTTCGTCTTAACGTGCGCTACAAGCAGTCGGCCCTTGGCTGGACATGGGCCGCCCTTCAACCACTCGCTTTGATGGGCATTTACACGATCATCTTTACTCGAGTCACGACCGTTGCCACGGGCGGAGTTCCCTACCCCGTATTCGTATTTTCCGCACTGCTGCCGTGGATATTCTTTTCCGGCACTATTTCCAGTGCAGTGACTGGCCTGGTTCTCTATCCCAACCTTCTTACGAAGATGTATTTCCCGAGAGAAATCATCCCACTGTCGTACCTGGTCGCGAGCCTGGCGGATTTTTGCATAGCCTCGCTCATTCTGGGTGGCTTGATGGTCTATTACAAAGTTTCGCTGACCTGGCATTTGCTTTATGCGATACCGATCGTGGTCATCATGGCTGCCTTCGCCGCCGCGATCGCGCTGTTCTTCTCCGCAGTGCAAGTCCGTTTTCGCGATGTGGGGCTGGCCATGCCGTTTCTCCTGCAGGTGTGGATGTTCACCGTTCCGGTTGTGTACTCCCTTCAGTCCATACCGCTGCGGTTCAGGGGCCTCTATCTGCTCGATCCCGTAGCGGGCTTGATTGAAGGGTTCCGCCAGGTGGTGATCCACGGGACAGCGCCCGATTTTCAGAATCTGGCTCTTTCTGGGTCCGTCGCCTTTATGAGCCTCCCGTTGGCCTATGCCTTTTTCAAGTCTTCGGAGGCCACGATGGCGGATTTGATCTGAGTGGATGGGATCTGCGGAGTGACCTGAGTAGTGACCTGAAATGATCGACCTTAAGTTTGACGGGGTATCGAAGAAGTACAGTATCCGAGCCAACGGCGACTCTCCGAAACGCTGGTACGGGCGACGGTCTGCAAAGCGGCCGGGGCAGATGTGGGCTCTGCGCAACGTCAGCTTTCAGGTCAATGAAGGTGAGGCGCTTGGAATAGTCGGGCACAATGGCGCCGGCAAGACTACGATATTGAAGATTCTTTCGGGTATTACCACGCCTACGGCAGGTGAGATCACAATCCGTGGGCGGCTTGTCGCGCTGGTCGAAGTGAGTTCTGGGTTTCACCCTGAACTAACCGGGGCTGAAAACATCTATCTCCATGGTGCGATGCTGGGGATGCGACGGTCGGAAATACGGCGCAAGCTCGACAGTATCATCGAATTTTCCGGCGTCGGCAGGTACATCGAAGTACCCGTCAAACGCTACTCATCGGGCATGTTCGTCCGCCTGGGTTTTGCCATTGCCGCACACCTCGATCCGGATATCCTCCTGCTGGATGAAGTCCTCGCCGTCGGCGATGCTGCTTTTCAAGCCAAATGCCTTGAACGGATTGCGGAGCTTCGAAAAGACGGTCGCACCATGGTCTTCATTTCCCATGATCTCGCCGCGGTTTACCGCTTGTGCGATCGCGCGCTGCTGCTGAGCCACGGTTGCATCCTCTCGGACGGCCCTCCGCGGCAAGTGATCGACGAATACCAGCAGATGACCTTCGCCGGGCAAGATGCGTCCGTGGACGAGAGCGACACCAGAACGCCGGCTAAGTCCACCGGTATCTCGTTCTTCGCACCTGAGTCTCCCGAAGGGATTCGAACCGGTTACCCTCTCGTAGCGCGGCTTGCATACAGAGCTTTGGAGAACATTCCCGATGCGGTCTTTAGAGTCTCGATTTACTGGCCGAGCGGATACTTGTGCGCCCAACTCACAACCGAATCATTGAGCGGAGGTCTGCAAATTGAGCCCGGTACCGGAATCGTCGAATTTCAATGCCCCACGTTGCCGGTGGTACCCGGGCTCTACCGTATCGATCTGGCAATCGAAGCGAAAGGCCTGGAGATCGATGTGCAGCAACGCTGCGCAACCCTTCGCGTAGATCCCGGTAAAATCGCTTACGGGGATTTCTTCATCGAGAACACATGGAAGATAACCCAGACCATCGCTAAACATCAGCTCTAACACGGCGGAAAGCCACAGGCCGCGTGGTGACGGGGCTTCGCCCCGTCCAGGCGGGGCAGAAGCCCCGCCTGAGATCGATTCCACTTCCCTGTGCTCGAAAGCCGCACACCGCGTCGTTGTTTAACTCAGAAGTGAGCCAATGTCGTGCGGGTCAATGCCGCGGTCACCAACGTGCCCGCATAGGCGAGGTCCACATCCAGCGGGGTAAAAAAGTTCATCCCGTATCTCCAGCCAGCGGGCGCTTCCGGATGCACTCCG
>DATFVD010000130.1:0-4643 GCA_035260505.1 Terriglobales bacterium | reverse complement strand
AACAATACGTCCGCGGCGGTCTGTGGCAGAAACGCGTGCCCGTGGCCGCTGCACGGGACGTCGATTTCGAGATTCCGCGCGGGCAAACATTGGCACTGGTCGGAGAATCGGGATCGGGAAAATCTACCGTGGCGCGATGTGCAACCCGCCTGGAAAGGCCGGACTCGGGACAAATCCTCATTCAGGGGACCGATATCGCGCAACTGGATTCGCGCGACCTGCTTCCGTTTCGATCGAGCATCCAGATGGTATTTCAAGATGCAGTTACTTCGATGAACCCGCGCTTCTCGGCGCTGGAGGTCATAGAGGAACCTCTGCTGATCGATGATCGAGGCAGCCATGTGGCCAAAGGGCGCCGCAATCGACAGAATCGTCGCGATCTCTCGCATGCCCTGATGGTGGAAGTTGGTCTCTCTCCCGATTGGATGAACCGATCGATCCTTCATTTCAGCGGCGGGCAGCGTCAGCGGCTCGCATTGGCGCGCGCACTTGCTCTACGCCCGCAGCTACTGGTTCTGGATGAAGCGCTTTCGGGCTTGGACTTGTCCACCCAGGCACAAATCGCAAATCTACTGCTCGACCTGCAGTCGGCGCACTCGCTGACTTATCTTCTTATATCCCACGATCTGGCGCTGGTGGCACGGTTGGCGGACGTGATCGGAGTTATGTCCGAAGGGCAGACCGTGGAAGTCGGCCCAACCCAGCAGATCATTTCCAGTCCCAACCATGCCGCAACGAAAAAATTGCTGGCCTCGGCGAAAGCAGCAGCGTCCAATCTCGCCGCGATCACGGGGGCGTCGGCGTGAATTACCTCGGCCGCAGGCTGGTGCGTGCGGTTCTTTTGTTGGTCGGAGTGTCCGCACTCTGCTTCCTGTTCACCGAAATGGCGCCGGGGAGCTTCTTTGACGAAATGCGGCTTAACCCGCAGATTTCACCGGAAACGATTGCGGCTCTGCGCTCGCATTACGGATTGGACCAGCCGCCTCTGGTGAGATACGGGCGTTGGATGAAATCTGCCATTCACGCCGATCTTGGATATTCCATCGCCTACAACACACCCGTGGCGCCGTTGTTGTGGAGAAGGGCGAAGAATACGCTACTCCTCACAACTACAGCTCTCCTTCTGACCTGGATAATCTCCGTTCCGTTAGGGGTGTGGGCCGCCAACCGGCGTGGCGGGTTACTGGACAAGGCGATCAACGTTACGAGCTCATTCCTCGTTTCTGTTCCAGAACTTGTGATTGCCGTGGCGCTGCTCGCGATCGTAGTTCGGTGGCGATTCCTGCGTGTCGGCGGAATGATGTCGGCTGACTTCGAGGGCCTTTCCACTTGGGCGAAATTGCAGGACATCATCGTCCACCTGGCGCTGCCGGCAATCATCCTGGTGCTTTCCGAAACCGCCGTCATTGTCAGGCACGTTCGCGCCGGCGTTCTCGAAGTGCTGGGCGCTCCTTACGTGCAAGCCGCACGGGGGGTCGGGCTCGGCCGGACAAGACTCCTCTGCCGCCACGTTTTGCCGGTTGCCGCGAATCCAGCCATTTCTCTCCTGGGATTTTCTCTGGCGGGCCTGCTCAGCGGATCGCTATTGGTCGAGGTTGTTTGCGGATGGCCTGGCCTGGGGCCTCTGATTCTGGAAGCGACGCTTTCCCGTGACTTATATCTCGTCATCGGGGGAATAATGTTCTCGGCGCTATTTATGGTGGGAGGGAACCTGGTAGCGGATGTATTGCTGCTCGCATCGGACCCGCGCATTCGCAAAGAGGCCACGGATGCGCACTAAGACTGCCATCATGGTTGCAGTACTCGCGGGATTGCATGTGGTCCTAATGTTCGCTGGCTTCTTTGCTCCCTACGATCCGACCACTCAGGACCGCGACCTGCCATATGCTCCACCCACGCGTTTGCATTTCAAGGACAGCTCGGGGTTCCATTTACGCCCCTTTGTATACGCATGGACGAGTGTGTTAGGTGGCGATCAGCCCGATAGTTCTCAAGAAAGTTCTCAAGAAAGCTATAAAGAAGACCGCAGCCACGAGTATCCCATCCGCCTCTTCGTAAGTGGACCGAGTTACAAGCTCCTGGGTATATACGAAACAAGCGCACATTTGTTCGGAGTGGCCGAGCCCGGTAAAGTCCTGCTCTTTGGAACCGATGGTTATGGGCGGGATGAGTTGTCCCGCGTTCTATTCGGCGGCCAGATTTCGGTCTCCGCCGGAATCACAGCAACTATCATCGCGCTTCTGGCCGGAAGCATTCTCGGAATCATTGCAGGCTACTACGGGCGGTGGATTGACGAGTCGCTGATGGGACTGACGGAGCTGTTTCTCTCGTTGCCATGGCTCTATTTCCTGCTTGGAGTGCGGGCATTCTTGCCGTTGCATCTGAGTACGATCCGCACGTTTTTCCTTCTGACAGGTGTGATTGGCCTGATTGGCTGGGCCCGGCCCGCCAGGCTGGTGCGGGGAGTGGTCCTCAGCTCGCGAAACCGGAACTACGTCCTGGCGGCACGCGGCTTTGGCGGATCTGATTTCTACCTGCTGCGACGCCACATTCTGCCCGAAACGTTTGGCGTGCTGCTTACCCAGGCGGCGCTCCTCGTCCCGCGCTATATTGCCGCCGAAGTAACCCTCTCCTTCTTCGGTCTTGGAGTGAATGAGCCCGTGCCGAGTTGGGGAAACATGCTGAGTACGTTGCAACAATACAGCGTCCTGGTTTCTTATGGATGGCTACTCGCTCCGGCGTGCGCTCTGGTCATTACTTCCGTAATCTATAGCTCCCTCGCTGATGTATTCCATTCCCGGTTAAAATCTTACTCAACCTAGAAAATTGAGTTCTGTGGGGTAAGGGGTGTTTATGAAGCTGGTCGCTCGCTTAACCCTACACGTGTGCCTGTTCACCGCTGCATGCTTTGCCGCCGCGCCCGTTCCAGAAGCAGCCAACCCAGGCGAAGAACTCGCGCGCATGGCCGACGTCTCTGGCCACTACGGCGGGCACCTGACCATTGGGCAACGATCCGAACCTAAGACGCTCAACCCGGTTACCGCAACGGACGCGGTCTCGCGCGAAGTAATCGGACGTCTCATGGGCGATCTGATTGAGATCAACCGATCGACGCAGCAGACCGAGACTGCGCTGGCAAAATCGTGGAAGATATCGCCCGATGGACGCACATTCACGCTGCAACTCCGCAAGGGAATTCGATTCTCCGACGGCCACCCGTTCGATGCCGACGATGTGGTTTTCTCGTTCAGCGTATACATGGATGAAGCAGTGGATTCGCCGCAGCGCGACCTGTTGATCATCGACGGCAAGCCCATCCTGCTCACCAAACTCGATCAATACACGGTGCGGTTCGCGCTGCCGCGCCCTTATGCGGCAGCCGAAAGATTGTTCGATGGCCTTGCGATGCTGCCGAAACATCTGCTGGAGAAGCAATATCACGAGGGTCACTTCGCGCAGGCTTGGTCCTTGAATGTGCAAGCTTCCGAGATTGCCGGACTGGGCCCGTTCCGCCTCAAGCAGTACGTGCCCGGGCAGCGAGTGGTCGTGGAACGTAATCCCTATTACTGGAAAGTGGACCAGAAGAACCAGCGGCTGCCATACCTGGACGAACTCGTATTCCTCTTCGTTGGTACCGAGGATGCGCAAGTGATGCGCTTCGAGGCGGGGGAGACCGACATCATCAGCCGTCTCAGCTCGGAGAACTACAACCTGCTCTCGCGTGAGAAATCCCGCATCGGTTCGCAGCTCGCGGATATGGGGCCCAGCCTGGAATACAACTTCCTGCTGTTTAACCTGAACGATCTCAATGGGAAGAAGCTCGGCGAAGTTGCCGGCAAGCAGACTTGGTTTCGTGATTTGAAATTCCGTCAAGCTATCTCGGCAGCGGTCGATCGCGAGTCCATTGTGCGCCTGGTCTATGGGGCGCGGGGCGCGGCTTTGTGGGGTAATGTGGGGCCCGGTAACAGGCTCTGGATCAATCAGACCATCCCGCATCCTCGGCAGTCGGTCGAAACCGCGCGTCAGCTCCTAAAGTCAGCAGGATATTCGTGGAACCCCGCAGGCCAGTTGCTGGATTCTGCCCGCCATCCAGTCGAATTCTCGATCATCACCAGCTCTTCGAACAGCCAGCGCCTCAAGATGGCAACCCTGTTGCAGGACGATCTCTCACACCTCGGCATGCAGGTCCATGTCGTTCCAATCGAATTTCGCGCCATGATCGACCGCGTGTTTCAGAGCTTTGATTACGACGCAGCAATCATGGGGCTTGGCGGCGGAGATGCAGACCCAAATCCGGAGATGAATGTCTGGGCCTTCAGCGGCACCTCGCACTTATGGCACCTGGGCGAAACTCAACCAGCATCCGACTGGGAGCGCGAACTTGACCAACTGATGCAACAACAGATGATCACGCTCGACTATGCCAAGCGAAAGCAGTTATACGATCGCGCGCAACAACTCATCGCTGAAAATCTGCCCTTTATTTTTCTGGGGACGCCCAACATTCTTGCCGGCGCCAATGCCCACGTCGGAAATTTCCACCCTGCCGTGCTCGATCCTTACACGCTGTGGAATGCGGACGAACTCTATGTTCGCGGTCCAGCTCAGGAGAACGCGGGAATTCGATGACGGGAACCGCGACA
>DATFVD010000129.1:0-8719 GCA_035260505.1 Terriglobales bacterium | reverse complement strand
CTCCTATGGCAACCATGGAAGCCCCGCCGCGTCTGCAAGTCCGCCTTCACGAAGGTGCGTTCAAGAATGAGCCGTTCGTCGACTTCAACAAAGAAGAGAACGTGCGCAAGATGCGCGCCGCCATCGATAAAGTGCGTGGCCAGTTGGGCCGCGAGTATGACCTGATCGTCGGTGGCAAGCGGATCAAGACCCCGGACAAGATCCGTTCCATCAATCCCGCCAAACCCTCGCAGGTGGTCGGGGTTCACCAGAAAGCCGGCAAGGAGCACGTTGATCCCGCCGTGCACGCCGCTTTGAAAGCCTTTGCGAACTGGAGCCGCAGTTCCGTCGACGAGCGTGCTTCTCTCTTGTTCCGCGTGGCCGATGTGATGCGCGAGCGCAAGCTTGAATACATGGCATGGCTGGTGTTCGAAGTTTCCAAGAACTGGGCCGAGGCCGATGCCGACATCTCCGAGACCATCGACTTCTGCGAGTTCTACGCGCGCGAAGCCCTGCGCTTCGCGAACGCCGAACCGCCCGTGCAGCTGCCTGGAGAGCGCGACACGCTGACCTACATCCCGCTCGGAGTCGGCGCCGTGATTCCCCCGTGGAACTTCGCCTGCGCCATCATGGCCGGCATGACGCTCGCCTCGATCGTCAGCGGCAACACCGTTGTGCTGAAGCCGTCCAGCGATTCGCCGACGATCGCGGCGAAGTTCGTCGAGCTGCTCGAAGAATGCGGAATGCCCGAAGGCGTCGTGAACTTCTGTCCCGGCGGAGGCGTGACCTTCGGCGACGCGCTGGTAGCGCATTCAAAAGTTCGCTACATCGCTTTCACCGGATCGCGCGAGGTTGGATTGCACATCAACCAGACCGCAGCGAATCAGCAACCGGGCCAACTCTGGATCAAGCGCACCATCCTAGAAATGGGCGGCAAAGACGCCATCATCGTCGATGCCGACGCCGATATTGACTCCGCCGTCGAAGGCGTGGCCACGGCCGCTTTCGGCTTCCAGGGCCAGAAGTGTTCGGCCTGCTCGCGCGCCATCATCGACGAGCGTATCTACGACAAGTTCCTCGAAAAACTGAAATCCCGCGTAGAGCGCATCACCGTCGGCGATCCCGCCGAGAACCCAAACATGGCTGCCGTCATCAACGAAGGTTCGATGAAAGACATTCTCCGCTATATCGAGATCGGCAAAAAAGATGGACGTCTAATCACCGGCGGCGCGCGCGACACCAAAGCCAGTAACGGTGAGGGCTACTTCATTCAGCCCACGGTGATTGCCGACATCCCAGCGAAATCGACCTTGGAACAGGAAGAAATCTTTGGCCCAGTCCTGGTAGTGATCAAGTCGCGCAACTTCGATCATGCCCTGGAAATCGCCAACGACACCGAATTCGGCCTGACTGGCGCCGTCTACTCCAGCTCGCGAGAGAAACTGGATCGCGCCGTCCGCGAGTTCCACGTAGGCAACCTCTACCTGAATCGCAAGTGCACGGGAGCGATGGTAGGCGCGCATCCCTTCGGCGGCTTCAACATGTCCGGCACAGATTCGAAGTCCGGGGGACCGGACTATCTCTACCTGTTCACGCAAGCAAAAAGTATTGGCGAAAAGATATAGCAGATATGCAAATTAAAAGGCCGCCCGCAGGCGGCCTTCTATGATTCAAACGAAGGAGGTCTAGTTGCTGATGCCCGCGCTCTGCGGTGGTTGCGGGATGGCTGCGGCTGCCGTCGCGGCTGCGGCTTCGTTCAGAATGCGGTGGTGAATGGTGAACAGCGCCAGTTCCAGCCGATCCGACACGCCGATCTTATCGTAGACGTTGCGCAGGTAGTTCTTGATTACCTGCTCGGTCGTACCCAATTGGGTGGCGATTTCCTTGTTCTTGTATCCCTGCACGATGAGCGCCACGATGCGCAGTTCCTTGGCCGTCAAGCGGTCGCGGACGCGCAGCCCGACCATATCGTTCTCAGTGAGTTCGCTCGGCACCGCCATGTCCTGCACCCAGTTTTCGCCGCGTGCGATTTTGCGGACACAATCCACCAGCGCCGGGCTGGTAACGTTGCGATACACCACGCCATGAGCGCCTGCTGCCATGTACCGTTGTGCGCTCTCGCCAGTGTCAGCGAGGACGACCACGCGGGTCTTGTTCTTGTTGGCAGCCGATAGGACGGAGTTGAAATCGGAGTGGAAACCTCCGGCAATGATCAGCACGGCGGCGCGAAACTTGTCGAGCGCCATGAACATCTGCTCGGCAGTTTGCGCCTGGGCCACAATGCGCATTTCGTCTTCTACGGCCAGCACCTTGGCGATGCCAGCGCGAAAAATCGCCTGATTGTCGGCCAGTATTAGCTTCAGCATGGATCGCACTCCCGGTTAACTATTGCGAACGAATTCGTAAGAATCAATTACGCAAGCGACGCCCCGGTTGTCCCCGGACTCGGCGCTGGCATTGGGCTCATCGGTCCGCACTACGCGGCCGCGGCACTGAATCACAACATCTTCCTTGCCGCCCGTTACTTCCGGAGGCAAGGTGATCTCAAACTCTACTGGTGAGCCGACCTCGAGCGAAGCGTCGGCGCGGATGTACACGCCAGCGGCGCTCAGATTGCCGGTTATGCCGCTGGTGTCACCCGCGGTATCTTCGTTATGAATCTTAATCGGCAATTGCAGCGGAAATCTTTTCCCGGTACGCGCTTCGGACACGACTCCTCCTCTGCCCTCGCTCTGTGGTTCAACCCAAAGCCAGAAAACGACGGGATTCCCAGCCCAAAGCCTGACGAGCAGCTATCGGCGTTATATCACGGAAAATACCGCAAAAGAAGCTCAGATTACCGAAGTAACACCGGTAGGAACTAGGTACCTCCCCGAGCTTACGGCCGCACACGGCCCCAACGTAGCGGCAATTTAGAGCATAATGCCGCATTTCTGGGCGCGAGACGCCCGCAAACCAGCTGCGGAAACGGTCGATATTTGATGATGGGCGGCCCTGGAGGGGTGTCCCCTTTTGAACCATTTCCGGCCGTTGAAGAGACACCCTGATACGAAATCCCAGTTTTTGAGCAGCCCGGGCTTGGCGGAGCCGCACGCATTTTGCGGACGAGGGAGCTCGCGCCACACCCACTTGTCACCATCAGACTTTGACCGAGTCGCGGCGCTCGGCGGGAACGTAGTTGACGGCGGCAGTACGATCCAGCTTGTCCCAGGAGAAGGGGCGACCCTGGATGGCACGTTTCAGGGTCCGGAACAGAACCACAGAAAATACCTGACGATACGCAAAGCGCTGCAGCCACACCTGGCTGAGCAGCCAGGCGTCCTCGCGGGCTTCGGGCCGGCGACGTTCCAGAGCGAAGGCGATCGCCGAGGCGACGAAATCGATCACCAGAAATGCGCCGAAGAAGATCAGCAGCCTCTGGAAGCTCGCCGGATCGTTCGATTCAGGATGAAAGTAACTCTGGATGAAATACCAGATCACGCCAGCCGCAAACATCAGGTCAATGAAGGGCGAGACTAACGGAAGCAGAATCTGGAAGATGAGAATGTTGGGAAGTGCGACGAATCCCAGAGCACCCTTGCGCGCGAAAACGCCGCGATGCTTAAAAACGGCTTGCAGAATTCCGAACGACCAGCGAAAGCGCTGCCGCATAAGCGCATTGGCATTCGTCGGAGCCTCGGTGAAGGCGAGCGCCATGTCTTCATATTCGACCCGATAGCGGTTGCGCAACAGCGCCATGGTTAGATCGGCATCTTCGGCGACGGTGTCAACGTGATAGCCTCCCGCTTCGCGAACCGCCTCGACGCGCCAGGCGCCGATCGCGCCCGGCACCACGCTCACCGCACCCATGGTGTTGAGCGCTCGCCGCTCGAAATTCTGGCTGGTGATGTATTCGAGAGCCTGCCAGCGCGTCCACAGGTTGACGCGGTTGCCGACTTTGGCATTGCCGGCCACGGCTGCAACCTTCGGATTGAGGAAATGCGGCACCATGCGGACGATCGCGTCGGGAGCGATGATAGTATCGGCGTCGATGCCGACAAATAGCTCCGCATCGCCGATGTGCTCCAGTCCAAAGTTAAGCGCCTCGGCTTTGCCGCCATTGGGCTTGGTAAGAATCAATACCCTGCCGGCAGCTTCTTCGGCGGCAAACGTGCGGCGGGCAATTTCTAAAGTACGATCCTTGGAACCGTCGTCGATGACGATCACGCGCAGATTGGGATAGTCGGAATCGAGCGCGCCTTGGACTGTGCGTTCGATGACCATCTCCTCGTTATAAGCTGGAATCAGAACCGCCACCCGGGGCCGGTAGGCCGCAATCTGCTCGCGCGTTCCATATATGTGCGAGCGGAGGCGATCATAGATGGCGAGGACGCCGACCGAAATCAAGCGCCCAGTCATGAGGATGTCACCTAGGAAGAAAACGACTGTGATGCACGTCATCGTCGCGCTGGCGAGCCAGAAGCCGATCCAGTTCAGCCGCGCGGACCAATACTGGTTGGCCGCAAGCGGCGGCATGACATCCGCTTTCGTTTTGCCCATCAACTGATACACCGGGACAAACTCAAATCCTCGCGCACGGGCGCCACGGATAATCAGCGGGAGCGCCAGCACCGTTCTTTCCCGGTTGCCGCCGCCATCGTGCAAAAGAATAATGTTGCCGCATTTCTGATCGTTGGGTCGGCAGGGTGGCAGATGGTCCAGCACGGCATCGGCGATTTGTGGCGGCGTGAGCGCCGGCACGTCGCTCCAGTCCTTGGGGTCGATCTTATTGCCGATGGTGATATAGCCCATGCTTTGCGTGAGTTCAAGCGGCCGCACCTGGTCCTCGGTGTCGGGCTCGGCATCGACCGAGTACGGAGGACGGAACATTATGGTGCGAATGCCCAGGCGGCTCGCGAACAATTGTTCGGTGAGGTTCAGCTCCACCTTCATGTAGCCGGTGCCAATCGAGCTGATATCCGGATGAGTAAAGGTATGGTTCCCGATCTCATGACCCTCCCGATAAACGCGCTGGGTCAAGCCACTGAACTTCTCGGCCTCGATTCCGATCAGGAAGAAGGTTCCCGGCACATGCTCACGTTTTAGGATATCGAGAATCTTCGGAGTCCATGCCGGATCAGGACCGTCGTCGAAGGTCATGGCGAGTTGGTTTTTACTGAAGCCATAGCGCGCCACACGATAGGGTTCGGGCAGACTCTTGAAGCTTTCGTCGTCGATGAGTGCCGTCTGCTTGTCAATATTCAAATCGCGCTCGCCGTTGGTGGGCCGGGCCTCGATGTGCAAGATTTCGCCGCTACCCTCCATGTCGACATCCTGACCAGGAGGGACGTCTTTCAAGCGATCCGATGCATTGGCCTCTCCGGGCGTATCCCACACCCGCCACAGAGAGCGGTCTTCGGCGCCCAGTCTCCACAAGGCGAACGTCTGGATGCCGAGCATCTGGGCGGCACGCATCTCGTTCAAAGAAGTCACCGCGTCCAGGAACCAGACGTCGTGGCGGAAGTTATCGTCGTCACGGTAGCTGAAGTGCGGGTTGAGCGCGTCGCCGTCAAAATCAATGTCTTCTTCGGAATCGCGCGATCCGATCCAGGCTTCCTGCACGGAAACGCTCTTGTCCCCCACCCCGGGCGGCAGCTTGCCTTTCTTTGTTTTTGGCCGATCGACCCAGTCATATCCATAATTGCCGATGGCGCAGATGAGCTTTTCTTTCGGAATCACCTTCACGGCGGACTCAAGGTTGGCTGAGAACCAATCCTGCGAAGCGACGGGGCCGGGGGTTCCGCCGGGAAAGTGCTCGTCATAATTCATGATGACAACGCCATCCACGGCGGACGAAATGGCCTTGTAATCATAATCCTCGTTGCGGACCTGGACGCTGACGTACAGCTTCAGCCCCTTAGCGTGCAGGTCAGACGAGAGTTCGTTCAGCAGTGACACGTATCCAGATTGCGCTTTTTTCGGGAAAGATTCGAAGTCGATCATCAAACCCCGATAGTGATCGGAGGCAAGAAAAAGCCCTATCTCGCGTCGAAACCTGGCGCGAGCTTCCTTACTCTTCAGGAAATCACCAACGCCCGGGACAAAGTCGGTGCCGTCAAAGTTCTGCACCACCGGAAACACTTCCATGTTGGTGCCTTCCGTCTTCAAAAACGGCATCACTTTTTCGTCCACCGGACGGACCGCTTGCCCGTGGATGACGTCGAACATGGTGTTCGTTTCCGTATTCACCGCTTGCAGACGGCCGTCTGCGCTCAGGACCTGTAGCCACGTCGGGAAGAGCAGGTCGAGCTGGCGCGCATACTCGCGCAAAGAAGAGAAGCTGGCCGTGTCCCAGGAAACGTAGAACGCTGCCCGTACCCCTTGCTGAGAGTTCAGCGTTAGTTGGGAAGGAGCTTTGCGGGGTTGGCGGCGGTGTCCGGCGCGGGCCAGAGTGGCGAGGCGGCGCTTCTCGCGTGCCTTCGCCTTTTCATTTTCCGTCAGAGCATGGTATGGACGCTTTTCCGTAAGCCACGAAAGATCGGGGAGAGGCTCGCCGCGCAAGGCGCTGTAGATGAAAAAGATCACCAGCAAAGAAAAAGCCAGGGCCGCCACGTCGAAAACGCGGCGAATCCGCCTCCAGCGCCCTTGCTTGGGATCGTAAAAAACCTGGTTCGCCATCTGGTTGTGGTCCCTTCATCCTAAGGTGAGTGCGGCAGGGGGTCAAACCCAGTTCCCAGTTCCCAGTTCTCATTTCTCAGTGAGTGGCCTACCTAGTCAGACTGGAAGGCTGCTTCCGGTGGAGCCGCGATGAAAATCGCGCGTTTGCGATATATTCCCAACGTGCTCACCCTGATGCGTGAACATCGCTGGTTTTTTCTTGGTTCCACATTTGCCGCCCTGGCATTACGACTATTTTTCTTCTTTCATTTCCCAGCGATCACGGATGACTCGCACATTTACGCCAACCTGGCTACCAACTGGCTGCAGCACGGCGTCTACGGCCAGACACCGGGCGGTCAACCGGATAAGCCTATCGTCCCGACCGACACGCGCCTGCCGGGATATCCTGCTTTCCTGGCCGGGATCTTCTGGCTGTTTGGCGCCGGCAACTTCAAAGCGGTCATGCTGACACAGATTCTGGCGGACCTCGGAACTTGCCTGATCGTTGCCGATCTTGCCCGCCGGACGGTTTCCGAACGCGCGGCGAGAAGCGCTTTTGTGCTGGCGGCGCTGTGCCCGTTCCTCGCGAACTACGCCGCCGCCGTGCTCACTGAAACGTTGGAGATCTTCTTTACGGCGCTCGCTCTCGATTGCGCGGCGGCGGCTCTGAATCGGGTGGATGAGGGTAGGGCGGAACCTAAACTCTGGGCTGCGACCGGGGCGGCGATCGCGGGTTGCATCCTGCTCCGCCCGGATGGCGGGATTTTGCTAGTGGCTGTCGTTCTCTATCTCGCGGTGGCGGCGCATAAAGGGGTGCCGGGGTTCGAGGCGCGTGAGGCATCGCTAAAGCGATCCCCTGATACGAAGCCTCAGTTTTTTCGGAGTGCTGTAACTGCTGGAATCATCGTCGCGTTTTTTGCGCTGGCGCCGCTTGCTCCCTGGACGATTCGCAATTTTCGGACGCTCCATCAATTCCAGCCGCTCGCTCCGCGTTATGCCAACGAAACAGATGAACTCGTCCCCCGAGGTTTCAACCGCTGGGTCAAAACCTGGATCGCCGACTATGCTTCGGTGGAAGAAATCTACTGGAACGTTCCCGGCGACAAGATTGACCCGGGCAAACTGCCATCGCGCGCCATCGATGGGCCGGCAGAAGACAATTCGGCGCAGAGAGTCGAAACGCTGGCCGTCATCGCCGACTACAACCAGTCGCAGGATATGACGCCGGAACTGGATGCGCGCTTCGGCAACCTGGCGGCGGATCGTATTCGCGCCCATCCCGTTCGCTACTACGTTGTGCTGCCGTTGCTGCGCGTCGCGGACATGTGGCTGCGACCGCGAACCGAAATCCTTCCTCCCGACGTGCGCTGGTGGGAGTTCCATGACGACACGAAGCAGTCCGTCACGGCCGTAGGGTTGGGCTTGCTGAACCTGGTTTATGTGGTGGGAGCGCTGCTGGCGCTTATTCTCGGGCACGCACGCAGGCCGTCGGGAATTCGCTGGGCCGGACTGCTGATCAGTTTCCTGCTCCTGCGCTCGGCATTTCTGGGGACGCTGGAAAATCCGGAACCGCGCTACACGCTGGAATGTTATCCCGTAGTCATATTATTCACGTCCCGCGTCCTGGCTGATTTGCGGCGAGTCCGTCGCCCGGCCTACAAGATTTCATAAGTCCGTCGTAAATCGGAATCAGGAAATCTTATCCGAGCGTTCGCATTTTCAGTGTTGTCATTGCTGGCTGGTTACGTGCAAAATGACGAACCAACTCCGGCGCCGTGTTTTGCCTTGTGACATAGGCCGCGAATTGAAAAACGATAGCCTTTCAGGAGCTCAAAATGCGCGCCCCCGTGATGTCTGCCGTTATTCTCGTCCCTCCTGGCCCCAGTGGGCTTGACTGCTCAGGCCTCGACAAGGTCGGTGCGCCCTACTCACCCGCCGGAGATGTGGGCTACGCGCCGTCTCAGATGGAGCGCAATTCAACCAACGCTCAGGAGGCAAAGCGTGTGATAGAATCCTCGCCGTTTTCGAACTCACCAAGTAAATCCTTTGTAGAGGAGTCTCCGATGCGCTCCCCCTCAAGTGTGGTTACGTTGTTGGTTGG
>DATFVD010000128.1:0-2560 GCA_035260505.1 Terriglobales bacterium | reverse complement strand
AAGCATCCGCCGAGCGACAGCCGCGCTTGGTCAAAAACCAGAAACACTAACCGGGTGGATGAAAGAAAGCATTATGAATCTTGAAAGCCAATGGACCGTCTACTGCACTCGTTTTTTGGTGCGTGCTCGTCAACTTACCGAACCACTCGTTTTTACCGACGCTCTCGGCCGCGAACAATCCGGCCAGCCCGGCGATTACCTCGTCGAGTCCTCTGCCGGCATAAGACGGATCACCACTCAAGCCCTCTTCGAAGACATCTACCTGCCTCTGGCACCCATGCAACTACATCCCCCGGCTCCCCAGTTTCAAACCAGAGTCCAACCAGCAGTTCATACCGGAGGCGTTCACGCTGATGGAGCACCTGGCATCCTAAACCGTCCCGTGACCCGCGCCTCGCCGCCAGACCGCATCCGTGCCACCGCCTGAAACGGCGGGAACATAGAATGAAGCCAAGTTTCAGGGTTCCAAGCAAGCCCTCCTAAGTGTTCAAACTTTGAACCCTTGAAACTGTCGGACTTTGCAACCATGCCCACTTTCCCAACTCGGTACCCTTAACACTTTCGGGCCACCAGATGTTGTGTTTCTCTCTTGACAGGCACCATATACGGGAGTACGTTAAGCATCCCAGAACACTTTTTGCAGATCCCCTTAGAGGGGGCTACGACCACAAAACTGAGGGGCGAGATTCAAAGTTGAAGTGACTTCGTCTCTTCCCTTTCACGGGCAACCATCCCTCCGGAGTGGATGGAAATTAGCGGTGACTTCCCCCCGGGGCTGGCCCGGTCAGGCGTCCCCTCGGGGGATTCATCAACAGAATTAGAGCGGATTTAGTGTTTGCTGCAGACCGCGGTCCCGGCAATTCTGGAACCGCTATAGGAGCCCCGATGGAAGCTTTAATTGCGCTCGTTGCCGCCTCCTTTGCCCGTCATGGGGTCGAATGCCCAGCCGGCGGTTCTCAGCTTGCGTGGGGACAGCCGCCCTCGGCTGTCCAAGCCGAGCGCAGCTCGGCGGCCGCCAGTGGCCACAGCAACTCTGGAATATCGATAGTCCAGGCCGCTCCCACGGCAAGGCCGAGCGCTCTCCCGGAGCATAATTTCCGGAGAAGCGCGCAGGCCGACCCGATTCCGTGAGGAGCAGGCTTCGTATCAGGATGTCGCTCTAGCGACGTCACAAGTTCTTCGAAATCATAGATGCCCTTGGAAGGGCTGAGGCTGAGCAGCAGAAGTAATCCCTTTGGCCCCGTCGCCCGTACGCATTTTTAGCATTCGCCATATTTAATAAGTGATTTGGAATCAGTGTTGTGAGCAAGACAGATCGCAATTGTTAAACATTGGAACCATGAAATTTTTGAAGCTGGTTGGCTAGTTCAACTGCTTCTTGCCATCATCTAATCAGGAGAAGGAAATGCCCCAAGTGCGCGACCAAATCAATACTCAATCCGCTGCCAGCAATCCCGCCATCAACAAGAAGACGAAGGCCGCCGGCCTGACCTTCCGCCGCTTTTTCACCAAGCCTGGAGTCTCCCCCTACTCCGAAATCGAGTGGGAACTCCGCAACGCTCAGATCACCGACTCCCAAGGAGGCATGATCTTCGAGCAGAAAAATGTCGAAGTCCCGAAAGACTGGTCCATGACCGCGACCAACATCGTCGCCTCGAAATACCTCCACGGACAGATCGGCACCGACGAGCGCGAGACCGGAGTGCGTCAACTGGTAGCGAGGGTAGCCGAAACCATTCGCGACTGGGGCATGAAAGACGGATACTTCCGCACCTCCGAAGATGCCGCCACCTTCCACGACGAACTGGTCCACCTGCTGATCCGCCAGCACGTAGCCTTCAACTCGCCCGTTTGGTTCAACGTAGGCTGCGAGCGTGTCGAGCCGAAATCCGACGCTACCAACTGGCACTGGAACTTCACCACGCAACAGGTAGAATTCGGCGTCACCGGATACACCCGCCCGCAGTGCTCCGCCTGTTTCATCAACTCGGTGAAAGACTCGCTGGACTCCATCCTCACCCTGGCCAAGACCGAAGGCATGCTCTTCAAGTGGGGATCCGGCACCGGTACCAATCTCTCCCCGCTGCGCTCGTCCACCGAAGTTCTAAGCGGCGGAGGCACCGCCAGCGGTCCGCTCAGCTTCATGAAAGGCTTCGACGCCTTCGCCGGCGTAATCAAGTCCGGAGGCAAGACGCGCCGTGCCGCCAAGATGGTCATCCTCAACGTCGACCATCCCGACATAGTCGACTTCATCGAGTGCAAGAGTAAAGAAGAAGCCAAAGCCCACGCGCTGGTCCTGCAGGGATACGACGGCTCGCATCCCGACTCCGATGCCTACAGCTCCATCTTCTTCCAGAACGCCAACAACTCCGTCCGCGTCACCGACGACTTCATGGTTGCCGTAATGCGCGACACCGATTTTTCCACCAAATCCATTGTGGATGGCCGCGTAGTGACCACCTACAAAGCCAAAGACCTGATGGCCAAGATTTCCGAAGCCACCTGGCAATGCGGCGATCCCGGCATGCAATACGATTCCACCGTCAACCGCTGGCACACG